>CALMDN010000029.1 GCA_937864935.1 uncultured Bacteroidales bacterium | reverse complement strand
CAACAGGTTACAGCTATACAACAGGGCACATTATGGTTACGAAACCCGGTCAGAACTGATGAATTACACCCTACCGCTTTTCCTTTCATCCAAAAAGTATGCAGTATTGTTCGACAATGCCAGTGCCGGTTTTCTGGATCTCGACAGTCAGAAAAACAACGAGGTCACCTATGAAACAGAAACCGGAATCCCCAATTACTACGTGATAGCCGGCAACAGCTGGCTGCATCTGACGGAGCAATACACGCGACTTACGGGCACCCAGCCACTTCCCCCCCGCTGGGCTTTCGGCAATTTCAGCAGCCGGTTTGGCTATCATTCCCAGGCAGAAACTGAAGCTACAGTCAGGAAATTTCAAAAAGAAAACATCCCCCTTGATGCGGTCATCATTGACATCTACTGGTTCGGGAAAGATATCAAAGGCACCATGGGCAACCTGCAGTGGTACACCGACAGTTTTCCGAACCCTGAAAAGATGATCCGTCGTTTCAGCAAAAAGGGGGTCAAAACCATCCTGGTTACCGAACCTTTTATACTGACTACATCAAAACGCTGGCAGGAGGCGGTTGATGAGAAGATTCTGGCGACTGACACCCAGGGCAGGCCCTACACCTATGATTTCTATTTCGGGAACACCGGTCTCATTGATATTTTTGACACCACTGCCCAGAAATGGTTCTGGAACATCTACAAGGAACTGACGATGCAGGGCATTGGTGGCTGGTGGGGCGATCTGGGCGAACCGGAAGTTCACCCCTCCCCGCTTCAGCATGTGATCGGTTCGGCCGATGAGGTTCACAATGCATACGGGCATGAGTGGGCCAGGCTCATCTTTGAAGGCTACAAAAAGGATTTCCCTGAAACCCGCCCCTTTATCCTGATGCGGGCCGGTTATGCCGGATCGCAGCGGTATGGTATGATACCCTGGTCAGGGGATGTCAGCCGCAGCTGGGGAGGACTGGTTCCACAACCCGAAATCTCGCTGCAGATGGGCATGCAGGGCCTGGCCTATATGCACTCCGACCTGGGTGGCTTTGCCGGAGGAGACACCATCAACAACGAACTTTACAAAAGGTGGCTGCAATATGGCATATTCCAGCCCATATACAGACCCCATGCCCAGGAGCATATCCCGGCTGAACCGGTTTTTCAGAGTGAACCAACCAAAAACAATGCCCGGCAATCGATAGAAATGCGTTACCGGCTGCTGCCTTACATTTATAATATGGCATTCGAAAACAGCCGCACGGGAAAACCGCTCATGATGCCGCTCTTCTTTACCAGCGACCCCAACCCCGACCTGGCCGTATATGACCAGGCTTACCTCTGGGGTGATGCCCTGCTGGTTTCTCCGGTCAAACAACCCGGACTCACACATCAGGACATCTACCTTCCCAAAGGATCTTCCTGGACTGATTTTTACTCCGGTGAAATCGCTGAAGGCGGACAAACCATCACCGCCACCCTGCACCCTGATCATATTCCGGTATATGTCAGGGGCGGTTCCTTCATTCCTATGAGTACTGCAGTAAACAGCACCCATTCATATACACTCGAAAAATTTGAGCTGCATTACTTTGCCGATTCCCTGATAAACCAAAGCAGCTATCAGCTTTACAACGATGATGGCAAAACCCCGGATGCCTTCAGCAAAGGATTGTTTGAGAGAATGGACTTTACCGCTACTGAGCAGGGAAATAACCTGAAGATTGACCTGGTTAAATCCAAAGCATCTGAGTATTACAAAGAGCTGAAATATGATGTAGACCTGAAGATACACAACCTGAAAGTAAAACCCGCCGGCATCAGGATAAACGGATCCTATCTCAGTCAGGATGAAATCCGCTGGGATGAGGAAAAGAAAATACTCAGCCTGAGGGCCGGATGCTCATCTGAGCCCCAGAGTATTGAGGTCGTAAAGCGATTGTATTGATCCGGAGACCCTGGATCGATAACCTTCAGTTGACAAGCAATTTATTGTACTTTTGCACGTTCAAAATAAAAAAAATCATCCTATGAAAAAACTGATTTTCATTTCTTTAATGTTGCCCGTTTTCTTCTCCTGCAACAACAGTCAGAAAGAACTTGAAGCACTTCAGGCCAGATACGACAGTGTTCTCACCCTCGGATTTACCAAAGACACTACAATCCTTGACTATGTTGAATCGTTTAATGCCATCCAGGCAAACCTCGATTCGATCAAGCAGGCTGAAATGCTGATTACCAAAAGTACCTCATCCGTTGAAGGTGAACTTCAACCCGATCAGAAGGAACAGATCAACCGCGACATCAACCTCATTTACGAGATGTTGCAGAAAAACAAACAAACCATTGCCGAGCTCAAATCGAAACTCAGAAAATCAAATGCAAAGGTTACTGCCCTCGAGCAGATGGTCGACCGCATGACCCGCCAGATAGAAGAGAAAGATGGTCAGATTGCCCAATTGCGCGACCAGCTTGAAAAAATGAATATTCAGATCGAAATCCTGAACACCAACGTTGAAAACCTGGCCTCTGAAAGTCAGGCAAAATCACAGACCATTGCCGAGAAAACCGAAGAGCTGAACACAGCCTACTATGTTGTCGGTACGAAAAAAGAACTCCGCGATCAGAAAATCATCACCGTGGAAGGTGGTTTTGCAGGCATCGGAAGAAACAAAAAACTGAAAGAGGATTTCAACCAGGATTATTTTACCCGGGTGGATATCACCAAACTGAAGTCAATTCCTCTGATGAAGAAAAAAGCCAGCATCATCACCACGCATCCTTCACAATCCTATAAGCTGTATGGCGAGAAAGTACAGGACAGCCTGGTAATCAGAAATGCCAAAGACTTCTGGAGTGCCTCCAAATACCTGGTCATTGTAGTTGATTAAACATTGAAGAACACACAAAAATAGCCGGTTGAAACCGGCTTTTTTTGTTTAGAGATTCATGAAGTATCCGGCTGCTGCTATGCCGTGCTTCACCCCGTGTTACTGCGGGGCTGACAGTTCAGTTTCAGAAGATACCTCTGGTCCGTTATCGTAGTTAACCTCCTTCACCTTGTTACCTGACTCATCATAGAAAATCCACAGTCCGGTGCGTTTTCCCATGTTGTAATTCCCTTCGTAATACTTACTTCCGTTGGTGAAATATACGGTACGTTTGCCATGGCTTTCTCCTTTCACGAAATCGCCTTCACTCCAGACGGTTCCGTTGCTGTACCACGATACCCAGTGTCCTTCACGCAGCTCATCGGTGTAGTTACCCTCCATATATTTATTCCCATTGGGATGATATTGCACCTCTTTGATCAGCTGTTCTTTCCCGTTGATCTTTTTATACGTTTTTTCTGATTTTATTTTCCCGTCATCATAATTCTCTTTTTTAACAACAGTGCGCGAACATGCTGAAAAGAGCACAATAAAAACAAGTAACAGTCCGGATTTATGCATGCAGATGGTGTGTTTTAGCTTAACGGTTAAACAAAAGTCTTTCCCCGGTCGTGGAATCATCAAATTTACCGTTGACCCAGGCCAGGTGGCCGTTTACAAAGGTATGGGTAACACGGTGATGAAAAACCTGTCCTTCGAAAGGCGACCATCCGCACTTGTAGAGGATATTCTCCGGAGCAACAGTCCATTCGTTATCCGGATCAATCAGTACAAGATCGGCGTGGTAGCCTTGCCTGATAAAAACGCGCCTGTCTACACTGAAGATGCGTGCAGGGGCATGGCACATTTTTTCAACCACCATGGCCGGCGACAATTTCTCATCACGGCTCATTTCGAGCATGGCCACCAGGGAGTGCTGCACCAGTGGTCCGCCCGACGGGCATGTAAAATAGGGGTTCGATTTTTCAGGGAGTGTATGGGGTGCGTGATCGGTTGCCACTACATCAAGACGGTTATCAAGGAGTGCTTCAAGGAGTGCAGCGCGGTCAGCCGCTGATTTGATGGCCGGGTTCCATTTAATCTTTGATCCGAGCCTTTGGTAATCTTCGTCAGCAAACCACAGGTGATGGACGCAGACCTCTGCAGTGATCCGTTTGGAAGAATTGGAAGGAGAGGCAGAGAGGAGACCGAGTTCATCAGCTGTTGAGAGGTGAAGCAGGTGTAACCGGGTGTTGTATTTTTCTGCCAGCGACACAGCCAGTGAGCTCGAGGCATAGCAGGCTTCCCTGCTCCGGATGAGGGGATGTTCAGAAACCGGAACATTCTCGCCGAACCGCTCTTTCGCGATTGCAGTGTTCCTGCGTATCGTTGTTTCGTCTTCGCAATGAACCGCAACCAGGGTGGGTGAATGCCTGAATATGGCTTCGAGGGTTTGTGGGTTGTCAACCAGCATGTTACCGGTAGAGGCGCCCATGAAAACCTTTACACAACAAACTGTGCGGGGGTCGGTTTTTACGATTTCCGTCAGGTTGTCGTTGGACGCCCCCATGTAAAACGAAAAGTTGGCCAGGGATTTCTGCTTTGCCAGCATGAACTTTTCTTCCAGCAATTCCTGGGTGAGGGTGTTGGGAACGGTGTTGGGCATCTCCATAAAAGAGGTAATCCCACCGGCAACAGCAGCCCTGCTTTCGGTGAAAAGGTCGCCCTTGTGTGTCAGTCCGGGATCCCTGAAATGCACCTGATCGTCGATCACTCCTGGAAGCAGCCATTTACCCCGGGCATCAATCACCAGTGCATCTTCAGCACCTTCCAGGGTTGCGGGGGTATGGGCCCCTTCAACCACCACGGAGATAAGCCCGTTGCTGATAAGGACCGAACCTGTGAATGTCTGGCCTTCATTGACAACCACAGCCCCTGAAATGAGGATTTTCTTTTTCATGGGTACAATGTTTACATGCTCCGGGAAAGCCGGAATCACAGTACAAAAGTAAACATAAATGAACGGTAAGGCGAGGGATCAGGCAGCCTTTTTGGGCCTGATGCGCTTAAACCTGAGCTGGATCACACCCAGTATGGCTTCCCGGAAAATCCCCCGGCTCATTTTTGAGGTACCTTCAGTGCGGTCGGTAAAGATGATGGGGACCTCTTTGATGGTAAAACCCAGTTTCCAGGCTGTGTATTTCATCTCTATCTGAAATGCATAACCGGTGAACTTAATTCTGTTAAAGTCGATGGTTTCGAGCAGTTTGCGCCGATAGCATTTGAACCCGGCGGTGGTATCCATCACCTTCATGCGGGTGATCATGCGTACATAATAAGAAGCAAAATACGACATCAGTACCCTGCCCATCGGCCAGTTAACCACATTTACCCCCTTGATATACCTAGAACCAATGGCTACATCAGCACCCTGCCTGGCACAGGCATCGTATAACTTGAGCAGGTCGTCGGGATTGTGTGAAAAATCGGCATCCATTTCAAAGATGTACTGGTATTCCCTTTGCATGGCCCATTTAAAACCATGAATATAGGCTGTGCCAAGGCCAAGCTTGCCTTTACGCTCTTCAATATGGAGTCGTCCGGGAAATTCCTTCATCAGTTCTTTGACAATTGCAGCGGTTCCATCGGGCGAATTGTCTTCTACTATAAGAATATCAAATTCTTTTTCCAGGGAAAACACTTTGCGGATGATGCGTTCAATGTTTTCTTTCTCGTTGAAAGTGGGAATTATTACCAGACTGTCTTTCACAAGGATGATGATTAAAAGTGCTAAATTATATCAATTTTACGAAAGCAAAAACCCAAAAGTTGTTAAAGTTGAGCGCTTATTTCTCTTTGACAATGAACACATAAGCCGGGAAGTGGTCACTATAACCTCCGGCATAGGCGCCTCCGGCGAACGTACGGAAAGGATATCCGGCATAAGGACCATCCTTTTGTATCAGAAACTTCTCGTTATAAATCTTGGCTTTGTAAAATCTCCAGCCCTTGCCATTTTCGGAAAGAAGGGGCTCTGAAACAATGATCTGGTCGAAAAGGTTCCAGGCATCCCGGTAGGCGAGGGAGCCGATTCCATCTCTGTGCAGCTGCCACATCGGGTTAAAAAGATCCCCTTTGGCAATCTCTTCCTTTTTCCCTTTTGCGCCCAGGAATTTCAATACGCTTCTGTCAGTAGGATCGTCGTTCAGGTCGCCCATGATGAAAATTTTGGCATTTTTGTGAACGCCTGACACCGAATCAGACAGACGACGGGTAAGCTTTGCAGCCTCTTCGCGGTACTCAGGTCCGCTGCGGCGCGAAGGCCAGTGATTCACAATGACACTGATAAGCTCGCCATCAAGTTCCCCCGTTACCACCAGTTGATCGCGGCTGAAAAAGTCGGTGCGTCCGGGCATATACAAGCGGCCTGAAGAAGAATTTACCATCTTAAAAACCGAGGGTTTGTAGAGCAGGCCTACATCAACTCCCCTTTTATCGGGAGAATCGTAATGAACAATCGCATAACCAAGGTCTTTCAGGGGCTGGGTGTTGATCAGATCTTCAAGTACACCCCTGTTCTCAATTTCAGAGAGTCCGATGATTGCAGGGCCTCCCTTTACCATTTCGTTTCCGATACCGGCAATTACTTTTGCCATGTTCGATAGCTTGGCCTGATACCGCTGGGCAGTCCACCGGTTGATGCCGTCAGGTAAAAACTCCGCATCGTTGGTGTTCGGATCATCAATGGTATCAAAAAGATTTTCAATGTTATAGAAAGCAATGCAGGAGGCTTTGAAGGTCTTTTCCTGTGCACTGACCGAAAATACTGATACAAAAAAGACTGCTGCAAAAAGCACTTTCAGTGCCGGACGAAAAAGGCGGATAAATTTCATATTTGTGCCGGTTTTCTTAGATTTTTCATACGTTAACAACCATGTATCCGACATGAAGGAAGGATTTCACAATGCATATCTTGATGGTTGAAAGAACAAACTCCTGCTTCATCAATTAAATAGTTCGGATACAATACTGTTCAATGGGGCGCAAAGGTATTTATTATCCCTGATTAACCGCAATTTCCATAGTGAAATCTTAACGAAGATTTCGTGCATAAATTTCCTTTCTGTTACTTTTTTTTCGTTCATTTGCACAAATTTTGTTAAAATGCCGGTTTCTACCCTCATCAAAACACCTTTCTGAATGCATTTCTATTTTTCTTAAATTAATTCACATGAAACAAAAGATTTTAATCTTGTTGCTGGCTATCAGCCCGCTATTGGGATTGTACGCTCAAACCGGCACCGTTTCCGGCAGGGTTACAGATTCTCAGAGCGGAAAAACTTTACCTGCGGTAACAGTTAAGGTTGGGACACAGCAAACTTTTACCGACAATGAAGGCTTGTTCAGCCTGCCGGGTATCTCACCCGGTGATGCTGTTATAGAGCTCTCGGCTGCCGGCTATCAGACGCTGACCCAACAAATCTCTGTTACAGCTGCAACCAACCTCGGCACACTGAAAATGCTGGCAACCGTAGCTTCGGAGGCCATCAATGACGGAATGTCGGAAGTCAGTATCGCTTCCATTGATTCCGATGACGATTCAAAAGGCCAAAGCATATCCGGTTTGCTAACTTCAAGCAGCGATGTATTTGAATCTGTAGCTTCCTATACTTTCGGACCGGCCTATTTCAGAATGAGAGGTTATGATAACGACCTGAATGTCACCTACATAGGAAATACACCCATCAGTGATGTTGAAACCGGTCGTACCACCTGGGCACTCTGGGGAGGTCTGAACGATGCCACCCGAAACAAGGTATCAGTAAACGGACTTGCTCCGGCAAGTTTCTCCTTTGGCAGCCTTGGTGGTGCTACCAACATCATTACCCGAGCATCACAGCACCGGGCGCAGACCAAACTCACCTACAGCCTTTCGAACCGCTCCTACACCAACCGCCTGATGTTCACCCATTCAACAGGAATGATGGACAACAACTGGGCGGTAACCGTGAGTGGCTCGCGCCGATGGGGCAACGGTGGTTACATCGAAGGCACCTACTACGACGCCTGGGCATGGTTTTTAGGTGTTGAAAGAAAAATAAACGACAAGCATAGTCTGGCATTCACTGCCTTTGCTGCTCCGGTAAAAAGGGGAATGCAGGGTGGTTCTACCCAGGAAGTTTACGACCTTTCGGGAACCAACTATTACAACCCCAACTGGGGCTATCAGGACGGAAAAGTCCGAAATGCCCGCGAACGCATTATGAACCAGCCGGTTCTGATCCTTAACCACTACTGGAAACCATCCGAAAAAACCCAGATTACGAGTGCAGTTTCCTACCTTTTCGGAGAAACCGGAACCACTTCTCTTAACTGGTACAATTCAACGGATCCCCGGCCGGATTATTACCGTTATCTGCCAAATTATTATCCTGAAACACTCCTTGATGAAGGAGGATTTACTTATGACCCGTCCATCGCTGCCGCATATGCCGAAAGGTGGAAGAACGACGTAAATACCCGCCAGATCAACTGGGATAAACTGTATCAGATCAACTACCTTGCCAACCTCGAGGGAAAACAGGCCCGGTATATCATTGAAAACCGTCACAACGACCAGAGTCAGCTCAACTTCACATCATTCATGAATCACGAGTTCAGTGAAAAATTAAGATTTGACGGCGGTCTTGAATACAATGCCAATACCGGCACTTTCTACAAAACGCTGCACGATCTGCTCGGAAGTGAATACTGGATAGATGTTGATCAGTTTGCTGAACGTGATTTTTCGGGCAACGATACCCTGCTTCAGAACGACCTGAACAATCCCAACCGTATTATCAAGGAGGGCGACAAATTCGGTTATGACTATAAATTACATCAGAACAGCGGCAATATCTGGGGCGTCGCCAACTATTCAACCCGCAAAGTTGACTATTATGCAGGCCTGCAGCTGACCCACACCACCATCTGGCGTGAGGGATTCATGCGCAATGGCCGTTATCCTGACAACTCGTTCGGTGACGGAGAAAAGTACACCTTTTTTGACTATGCTGTTAAAGCCGGTGCAACCTACAAAATATCAGGAAGACACTTTGTGGAAGCGAATGCCGTAATGATGACCCGTGCCACCAGCATCAGGAACGCTTTCCTCTCATCGAGGATACGCGATGCCGTGATTCCTGATCTGAACAGCGAAAATATCATGGGTGGTGACATCTCCTACCACCTGCGCACCCCGTTGGTGAAAGGGAGGATTACCCTCTATCATACCGTGATGACTGACCTGAATGAAGTATCAAGCTTCTATCACGACACCTACAATACCTTCGTAAACTATGCCATCCTCGACTTCAGCAAGGTACATCAGGGCATTGAATTTGGTGCCGAAGTTAAACTTTCGCCCAGGTTTACCCTGCCATTGGTTGCCAGCATCGGCAATTTCAGGTTTACCAACAACCCGATGGTAAATGTTTCATACGAAAACGGATCACAGGCTGACCTTCAGTACCGTACCTATCAGAATTATATGTACGTTCCCGGCACTCCGCAGAAAGCATACTCAGGTGGTCTGAAATTTGCCGGACCCGATATGCTGTTCATTGAATTCAATGTGAACTATTTCGACGATGTTTACCTCGACTTCAATACTGAGCGCAGGACTTCCGAAATTGTGTCGCAGGTCGCCGGCATCGGAGAATCTCCTGAACTGATGGCTGAAATAGTGAATCAGACCAAGACTGACGCGGCTTTTACCATGGATGCCTCTGTGGGCAAATCCTTCAGGGTAATGGACAAATACTACATCAACCTGAATTTCAGCGTGAGCAACCTCCTCAACAACCAGGACTTCATCACCGGTGGCTACGAGTCGAACAGGTTCGACCCCGAAAAACCCAACCTCAGCCTTGGAAATACTTTCGTACCTAAGGTATATTACTACTACGGAAGAACCTTCTTCCTGAATGTCGGATTCCGCTTTTAATCTTTATTCATGCAAAAACAATTAAAACAAATGAAAAATATCTTTCAGCTTATTGCAGGACTTTTCCTGATCCTAGCCTCCACCACTTTTACCTCCTGTGTGGACGGTGACTTTGAAGAACCTCCCATCATCATTCCAAGGGTCGATTTTGAAGCAAATACAACCATTGCTGAACTCAAGGCTTCCTATACAGCCCTTAAACTCATCGACGAGGATGTAATCATCAGTGGAATCGTTGTTGCCAATGACGAAAGCGGAAACCTCTATAAAAAGATGGTGATTCAGGACGAAACAGGCGGGATTGAACTTGCCCTCGACAAAACCTCTCTTTACAATGAGTATAAGCTTGGACAGCGTGTATTTATCAAATGTAAGGATATGTACATCGGCGATTACAACGAGCTGATCCAGCTCGGATACCTCTACAACAATGAAATCGGCCGTCTTCCGGAAGTTTTTATTGCTGCCCATCTTTACCGCGACAGCCTTCCCGGTCCAAAACCTGTAGCCGATACCATTACACTGAACGAACTTTCCATGGACAAGGTGAGTACCCTGGTTGCTTTTAAAAATGTTCGCTTCACCGATGCCGGGCAGCTTTTTGCACCTCAGGATGTTGACAATACCAACCGCGATCTTACCGACATCAGTGGTAACAAAATTATAGTACGCAACAGCAAGTATTCAAACTTTGCCAGCGATACCCTGCCTTCGGGTTATGGCACTGTGACCGGAATCCTCACTGTTTTCGGGACAACCTGGCAGCTGACTTTGCGCGATCTGGACGATCTGCATGGTTTCAGTGGCACAAATCCGGTAACTCCCGGAACAGGTACCGG
>CALMDN010000028.1 GCA_937864935.1 uncultured Bacteroidales bacterium | reverse complement strand
TACTTTTCCCACTTGCTTGAGGACCCATAAAAACCATAAAGTCTTTAATCTCAAGATTTAAGTTTTTAATTGGTCCAAAATTCTTAATTTCAAGTCGCTGTATCATGGTGAGCTATATTGTTTCAAAGATAACAATTTTCGTTAATTGGTTATCCGCAATACTTTTTTTGAATTTTAAGTATATCGTTATGCACGGCACCAATCCAATGTTGGAATCTTGTGAATAAGCCTTTTTTGATAAGACATATATAAATGCAGTCTATTATAAGTAAAGCCGGAAGAACCAGGTGATGAATCTTTGGCGCATTTTAAAATAGGAAAGCAAACGTATCCAGTGTTATTCTCAATGGTCAATTCCCTGAAAATAATCGGAAAAGGGTTCACATTCACCGAAAAACTGTCCGGGCGTCATCCCGGAAAGGCGGACAAACTCGTTGCACATATGCGATTGGTCAGCAAAACCGCAATCGTAGGCGAGGGAAGTAAGGGTGGATTCCGGTTGCCTGCTTCTGGCGTGAATGGCCCACTGAAACCTGACAGTCCGCAAAAACCTGGCTGGGGAAGTACCGATGGATTCAGTAAAAATCCGCTCATACTGCCGGCGGCTGCAGCAGGCTGCCGAAGCCAGGGTTTCAATGCTGATGAGGCCTTTTGATTGGTTTATCAGGCGTAGGCTTCCGTTGATCCTTTCGGAATTGTATCTCATGCTGCTTTCTGAAATCCGCTTCATCAGGAAATTCTCCACACACTGAATCCTGCCTTTAAAGGTGATTGCGTCATGAATCTGATCTTCAAGACTGGCATAAAAATCCCTGAAAAGAAAACGCAGGGGGATGCTGAGGTTGTGAAGTTCACTAACGGGTATATTGAGCAATCGCGACAAACCCTGTGGTTGGAATGTCACTGCAAAAAGCGAAAGATGACCTGTAACCTTCAGGTCATAGTAATGTTGCATTTGTCCGCTGATCATTCCGGAGTCCATGGCCGGGGCATTTGGGCCACTGATCTGAGGGCGCGTGCCATGGTAAAAAACAAGCTCTGTCAGACCATTGGGAACAATCCGCTGCACATGCTCCACTCCCTGCGGAAGGCAATTGTCGAGCATCCAGTAGTGCCTGACTACATCGGATAGCGAAGGGGAAGGTCTGGTAAGTTGATAGTTCATGGTCTGTTGAAGGACAAATTTACGTGATTCACACTCTCTTAAGATTATTTTTACCTGAATAAACTGTAAAAAGCATCACTCCGGCAGTCATGTCAGGGCACGACATGACCTGCCGGAATGAATCGCTGACATTCAATGGGTTTTCTTACTGTAACCGGCGCTTAAAACTTCAGAAATCGCTGTAAAGGCCAGCCTTGTTACCTTCAGAATCTGTGAACACGGAAAAGTAACCACGCCCCTCGGCTTCAATTTTTGTTTTCGGAATCACAATTTTACCGTTGTTTTCCTCAACCCGTTGCATTGTAAGCTCCATCGAATCCGGCACATGGAAACTTACCAGAAGGCCATCAGAGGATGGTTTGAAACCAGGCGCAACTGATACTGCCCCTTCCCCACCAGGGAAACAGGCCATTTTTTCAGTGCCGAAATCAAGTTCCTGCAGTTTTAAGTTCAGCACAGCATTGTAAAATTTCACCGCGCGTCCGAAATCAGTGGCGGGTATCTCTACCCAGGCAATTAAAGGTTTCATAGAACAAAGTTTTGATT
This sequence comes from uncultured Bacteroidales bacterium, assembly GCA_937864935.1. Classification (GTDB taxonomy): domain Bacteria; phylum Bacteroidota; class Bacteroidia; order Bacteroidales; family Lentimicrobiaceae; genus Lentimicrobium. The sequence goes on along the minus strand of CALMDN010000028.1, from coordinate 6,580 downwards.
AGCGTGGCAAAAATAGACCAGCCTGAATGGTTAAAATTGGATTTTTGCGACATGCTGAGGTGGTATTGCATGAAAAAAAATGATCTCTTACGGCATTTTCCACCTCCGCTACGGATGAGTTTAACTTATCAAATTAACAATTATTTAAGATAGTGTTTCTGATGGTTAAACTACATTTGTAACAATCATTTTAAACAAATCAAACAAAATAAATCACTACCGTTATGGCATCAATTACCGACATTGAAGGAATCGGGCCTGCCTATCAGGAGAAATTATCTGCTGCCGGGATCAGGACAGTGGAAGCTCTGCTTGAGGAAGGCGCTGGCAAACAAGGCCGAGCAGCCATTGCAGAAGCCTCCGGAATAGACGAAAGCATGATCCTTGATTGGGTCAATATGGCCGATCTTTTCAGAATCAAGGGCATTGCTTCGCAGTTTGCTGAACTGCTGAAAGCTGCCGGAGTAGACACCGTGAAAGAACTCCGCACCCGCAACGCTGAAAACCTCCATGCAAAGCTCACCGAAGTGAACGAGGAGAAAGAACTCACCAGGGTTGTTCCAAGCCTTGATAAAGTTGCTGATTTCATTGAACAGGCAAAACAACTTGAACCTCTCGTAACTTACTGAATCAGACGCCTGTGCAGATAGTACCCGGGTTTCCCGGGTATTATTTTGCGAAAAATATTAACATTGTTAATTATATTATTATTGTTCATTATATTTGCAGCGTTAAATTCCTATGTATGACACCAAACAAAGAACTTCAGGAATCCCGTATGCGTGGATATTTCATTGAAGCGACGAGGGAAATCCTTAAAGGAGAAGGCCTTAAAGCACTGAATGTGCGGGCAGTGGCAGAAAGGGCCGGGTATTCCTACGCCACCCTGTACAATTATTTCAAAGACCTCAACGAACTGGTCTTTATCTGTGTAAACGATTTTATGCTCGAATGCGAAAGTTTTGTGGAAGATCAGACCAGGCAGCATCAACCGGGCAGGCAGCGGCTGAAACGGCGCATGATTGCTTATATTCAGTACTTCACTCAGTATCCGGGTATCTTCGAGTTGTTTTTCATCGAAAGGATGAACAGTATTGGATCCCAACACCCGACTGCTGCCGCCATATACCGGTTTACCGACAGGTTAACGGAAGCCGACCTCGCCGCAATGGTCGGTGAAAGCATGGCAGATAAAGAAACAGCAGAGAATATCAGGCTGAGCCTTAGAAATGCTGCCGCAGGGATGCTTCTTTTCTACATGAACCGCATGCAGCCTGATGGTTACAGAACGTTTATGGAAACAGCGGAACGGCAGCTGGATTTTATCCTTGGTAAGGACTAAATAGAAAATAAGCGGTTTGCAACGAACGGGAGATCCCTCCTCATTTCACTTGCAAACCGCTTAAACAGATTTAAAATCGCAGGAGTTTACTTCAGAAATCCTGTTTTCTTCAGGCTCTGCTCAATTTTCAGCCAACTGCGTTCAATGTCGTTGTCGAGCCCGACACTGTAGCGGACCAGGCCTTCACTCAGGCCCATTTCCCGCTGTATCTCTTCCGGAACTTCACTGGAAGTGCTCTTTCCTGAGTTGCTGAAGAGTGTTTTGAAATAACCCAGGCTGACAGCGAGGTAGCCAACATCGTTCAGTTCCATGTCTTCCATCAGTGCAGCAGCCAGTTCTGCAGTTCCAAGATCGATGGCAATCATTCCGCCGAAGCCGAACTGCTCATTCATCATGGATTTCAGCAGCGCATGTCCGGGATGTGAAGGAAGACCCGGATAAATGGTACGCAACCCTGCCTGTGTGAATTTCTCTGCAAGATAGGCTGCATTGTGGCTGTGTTGCTTCATGCGGATGTGCAGCGTATGGATGTTTTTGAGGATCGAAGAAGACCGGAATGGATCGAGCACCGGACCGAGCAGCATGGCGGTACCATCGTTCACATCGATCATGCTGTTGATGAATTCATGGCTTGCGCAGATGGCACCGGCAACGCAGTCGTTTTTACCGTTCACAAATTTTGTGAGGCTGTAAACCACCACATGGGCTCCGAGGCTGGCAGGGCTAACAATCATGGGTGTAAAGGTATTGTCGACCACAAGTTTGATCCCTTTTTTATTGGCAATGGCTGCCAGTGCCGGAATGTCGGAGATCTGCAGGAGCGGGTTGGTCATGGTTTCGGTGTAGATCAGCCGGGTATTGGGCCTCACTGCCGCTTCAACAGCCTTCAGGTCGGTAATATCCACAAAAGAAACCTCAATTCTGAACTTTTTCAGGTAGTTTGCCAGAAAAGCAAACGTACCTCCATAGGTGGTGATACTCGAAATGATGTGATCGCCACAGTTGATCAGGTGAAGAATGGTAGTGGTGATGGCACCCATACCACTGCCGGTTACCCAGGCCGATTCGGTACCTTCCATGGCAGCCATGGCATCTGCCAGGTACTTGTTGCTGGGGTTCCAGTGCCTGGAATAAAGAAAACAACCTTCAGCCTCGCCATGGAAGGTATCAACCATCGACTTGGCCTGCATAAACGTAAAGGTTGCTGAATCGCAAACCGAAGGATTAACATCACCGAATTCGCCGAACTGGCGAAGGTCCTGAATGCGTGTTGCCGGATCTGATTTCATTTTCGAAAAGGGATTTTTGGGGTGATACAATGAGCTGAAACGATGAAGGCAAAAATATCAATAGTTTAACAATTGCAATGTATTGTTGATATATCAGAGGCATAATGACCATATTATTTAAAATGTGTAAGTATTTTCTTCATATTTGCACAATATTGTAATTATCCATTCAGAATCATGGCTGAAAACTTTCATCTTGATAGTCTCGACAAGAAGATCATCAACCTGCTGAACGCCGACGCCCGGATGCCGTTTACAGAAGTTGCCCGGCGCTGCAAGGTTTCGGGGGCAGCCATTCACCAGCGGGTGTCCAAAATGGAGGAGGCTGGGGTGATTGCCGGTGCAACCCTCAGACTGAACCCCAAAGGTATGGGCTACCAGACCTGTGCCTTCATCGGAATACAGGTCAACCTCACCTCAACCTCCACCCACGACGAAGTCTTCCGAAAAATTCAGAAAATACCTGAAATTGTTGAATGTCACCATATTTCGGGAAAATACTCCCTGTTGGTAAAACTGTTTACGCGTAACAACGAACACCTGAAACAGGTGATCGTAGAGCAGATACAGTCCATTCCCGAAATCACCTTTACCGAAACCTTCATTTCGCTGGAAACGGGGTTTGAACGCGAACTGCTGATCTGAGGAGCATTACTCACGGATAACTTATGATTAAAAACAGAAATTGCAGGAACACCATCACTGTTGTCCCTGCAACCGCTGTTTGACCGGACCGGTATTGCATGCACACACTGGCCCCGGGTATCTTTTATTCAGCGTACCGGCTGATTATTTCTTCACTGCTTTGATTTCTGCACCGCCCTGATAAAGCATCAAAGCATCCACGACACCTTCGCTGTTGCGCTGAAACTCAATCCTGGCATCCACTACTTTTAAGAAAAAAGTATTCTCTGAGGAGGGAAATACCTCGAATTTTTCCTGCCCGGTAGCCTGTGTCATCAGGTGACCGTCTTCAAGGGTAAAAGTCAGGCTGAACCCCGGCTGAACCTCATATACTCCTACAAAGGGTTTCATCTGCTCAGGGCTAAGGGAAATCTCTGCATTTTCAGCAATCTTTTTGTTTGTAAGCTCTCCGGTAAAGGCATCGATGCGGTTTTTGAAGACGGCTTTTCTCTTTCCTGCAGTCGTTGAAAACTCCACGGTCGAAAATGAGTTTTCGTAGGCGAAAAGGTTCTCTGACAAGGGAATCAGCCGGAATTTTGCCGAGCCCTGTTTCTGGCTCATCAGTTGTCCGTCTTCGACAAAGAATTTTCGTACCGAACCATCCTCAAACTCAAATACGCCCTCCAGCGATCTGAGCAAGGCTTCATTCAACTTCACGCTGCTTTCAGCCGACAGATAGGGTTTGTTGATGGCCATGGCTGCCAACCGGGTTGAGATATCTGAAGGGCCGAAGTCGTCGCGGTTGGTAAGCATAACCACATACACATCTTCTTCCGGAAGCCATATACCATTGGTGGTATAACCGAAAATGCCACCGCTGTGCTCTATGGTCGGTGAACCATTGATCTCATTGAGTACCCAGCCATATCCGTAGTGAATCGGTTTGCCATCAATGAGTCTGTAATCCGTAAAGGCCAGCTGAATGGTTTCTTTTTTAACCAGCTTATTGTCGCGGATGGCCATTTGCCAGGTCAGCAGATCATCAACACAGGACATCACGGATCCGGCAGCATAAGGCTGTGTTAGGCTGAGGTACTCGGCATTCACAAAGTCCTCCTTCTTCTGGTAGCCGGAAGCCCTCAGGGGAATGATCTGCTCATGGCTTCCGTAATAAGAATTGTTCATCTTAAGCGGCTCGAAGATTCTCTCTTTCAGAAACTGTGCGTAACTCAAACCGGAAGCCTTCTCAATGATATATCCAAGCATAAAATAGGCCGAATTGTTGTACAGGTATTGTTCCCCCGGGGCAAAGTCCATGGGCTGGTTCTTAAACACATCAATCATCTCGGACGGAGTCAGATCTTTTCTCCAGAGTGGCTGCCAGTCCTGCATACTGGTATAGCTTTTAATTCCCGATGTATGGGTTAAGAGGTGGTGGATGGTAATTTTATGCCCCTGTACCGGATAGTCAGGGATATATTTCGTGATCTCATCCTGAAGGCTGAGTTTCCCCTCTTCAATCAGCATCAGCACAGCTACGGCTGTCATCTGTTTTGTCATTGAACCGATTTCAAAAACCATTTCGGGTTTCATGGCAATGCCCAGTTCAAGATCGGCCATTCCGAATGCTTTACGGTAAACTACCCTGCCTTTTTCTGCTACCAGCACCACGGCTCCGGGTTCTCCGGATTTATACTGATTACCGATAAGTTTATCAAATGCTGCATCGGGTGATTGGGCCAGGATGAGTATCTGCGGAAAAATCACAAGAGAAAGCAGCAGAATAATCCTGATAGTGTTATTGTTTTTCATAGAACTGGTTTTGGGCTAACGTTAACTGAGACGCTTCACGGTGACCGAAGTTACAGAATAACCGGCGACAACAGTAAAAAGAGGCAACGGCATTATGGTCAGCATGTTTGATGTTCGTATAAACAAAAGCAGACCCTGCTTGTTGAAGCCGTGTAATTTTCTAATTTTGCAATCAACAAAAAATTTTATCATGAATTACGATGTAATTGTAATCGGATCCGGTCCGGGAGGTTATGTTGCAGCCATCAGGGCTTCGCAGCTTGGGTTTAAAGTTGGGGTGGTTGAACGTTCAGAACTGGGGGGCATCTGCCTTAACTGGGGCTGCATTCCAACCAAAGCCCTGCTCAAAAGTGCCCAGGTTTTTGAGTACATCTCTCATGCTGCTGATTACGGTGTATCGGTAAGTGGCGAAGTGAGTGCCGATTTCGAAGGCATGGTGAAGCGCAGCCGCGGGGTAGCCGATGGCATGAGCAAGGGTATTCAGTTTCTTTTCAAGAAAAATAAAATCGATCATATCGCAGGCACCGGCAAGCTGATGCCGGGCAAAACGGTAGAAGTTACCGATGCTGAAGGGAAAAAGAGCAGCTATCAGGCGGCTCACATCATACTGGCCACCGGAGCCCGCTCGCGGGAACTTCCCAACCTGAAACAGGATGGCAAAAAGATCATCGGCTACCGAGAAGCCATGACCCTGCCGAAACAACCCAAAAGCATGGTTGTGGTAGGTTCGGGCGCCATTGGTTCTGAATTTGCCTATTTCTACAATGCGATCGGAACCCAGGTGACGCTGGTTGAATTTATGCCCAACATCGTTCCGGTTGAGGATGAGGAAGTCTCGAAACAACTGGAGCGCAGCTTCAAAAAAGCCGGCATGAAGGTGATGACCTCCTCCACCGTTGAATCTGTTGACACTTCAGGCGATCTTTGCAAAGTAACTGTGAAGACCAAAAAAGGCGAAGAGATCATTGAAGCAGAAATCGTGCTTTCTGCTGTCGGTATTGCAACCAACCTCGAAGGTCTTGGCCTGGAGGAGACCGGCGTTAAGACTGAGAAGGGCAAAGTTGAAGTTGACGATTACTACCGTACCAATGTGGAAGGCGTTTATGCCATCGGCGACATTGTTCATGGACCGGCCCTGGCACATGTAGCCTCACACGAGGGCATCCTCTGCGTGGAGAAAATCGCCGGCAAACACGTTGAACCACTGGATTATGGCAACATTCCGGGATGCACCTATACCCACCCTGAAATTGCCTCGGTCGGGATGACCGAAAAAGCAGCCCGTGAAGCCGGTTACGAGATAAAAGTCGGAAAATTCCCCTATTCAGCCTCCGGAAAAGCCAGTGCTGCCGGATCGAAAGACGGCTTTGTAAAGGTTATATTCGATGCCAAATACGGCGAATGGCTGGGGGCACACCTGATTGGTGACAATGTAACCGAGATGATCGCTGAAGTGGTGGTAGCACGCAAACTCGAAACCACCGGCGAAGAAATCATCAAATCGGTTCACCCC
>CALMDN010000027.1 GCA_937864935.1 uncultured Bacteroidales bacterium | reverse complement strand
CCATCAGTTTCAGCGGAATCGCTGTGTAATAGATCACCAGGTTGGTGAGCAGCGAAAACAATGAACGGGGTGTGTAATTTGACTGCTGGTAAGGTCTCGGACGGTGATCAACACTTACAAAGGAAATATGGTTGGTGTACCAGTTGAAGATTTCGTCGATGTACACAAAGTTGATCTGATGGTTGAGCAGGTTTTTGGCCAGGGCCGATTTCATCAGCCTGAACGAGGAGCCCTCGCCTTTGGTACTGAACAGTCTCTTCGAACCTTTTTTCAAAACTTTACTCCCGGCATTTCTTGCGGCAGAATGTTTTTTGTTTGCCGGGATGCCGTAAACAAGGTCGGCACCGGTTTCCTGCATGGTGTTGATAAGCCGGGCAATTTCCGAAGGCGGGTTCTGCAGGTCGTCGTCGATGGTAACGATGTATTCACCGTCAGCCTGGGCGATGCCGCACAGGGTGGCATTGTGCTGACCGAAATTCCGGGCCAGCCGGATGGCAGTAACCTTGTCGGGAATCCTTTGCTGCAGCAGGGAAAGCTTTTCCCAGCTGGAATCTGCACTGCCGTCATCCACAAAAATCACCCTGAAGGATTTGTGAAGTCCTTTCATTGCGTGGTCGATCTGGCTGTACAACTCATCCAGCGACTGACTGCTGTTGAAAACCGGTACGATGATGGAGTAGTCGGGCATGTCAATTTAGGATTTCGGATTTTTGATTTCGGAATTCTTGATGAAAGCAGAATGGTCACATTTGATTGCGATGATACCGGATGCTGATTCGAAGCTTTAATTTTTTTAATTCTCAATTAATTAGAATGTCCGTTCAGCGCAGCTATTCAATCCGCAATCCGCAATTCACAATCAACAATTCTACCCTCCTCCCAGCACAAGGCTGGTGGCACTTACCCATTTGGAAGCATCGGCCAGGTAGTAAACGATAGCATTGGCCACATCGGTTGGATCGCCGAGGCCGAGAATCTGCCTTGCTTCGATCATGTTGACGGCTTCCTGCGAATAATTGGCGGCTGTTTCGTCAAGCATGGGGGTCCTCACAAAAGCCGGAGCAACGCAATTCACCCGTATGCCTTTCGGGGCCAGTTCCAGGGCCAGCACCCGTGCATAAGCCTCCAGCGCCGCCTTGGCACTGATGTACATGGCTCCGCCAACAAAAGGATATCGTGTAGAAATCGATGAGATAAAGACAATTGAACAGTTGTTTTTTGTAAGCTTCTTTTTCCCCAGCAAACCTGCCGTGAGCAATACGGAAGCATCAAAACCTATCCTGAAGGTTCTGGCAATGGTATCTGCAGTGATAAACCTTGCCGGTGAAAGATCGGAAATCCCTGTGCTGTGCACCACCCCGTTGAGTTCAGGAAGTGCGGCAACCAGCCTGTTGATGTCATCCTGAATGGTCAGGTCGGCCACGATCTGAAGGTGATTTTCACCTTTCAGCTGCCGGTAAGTTTCGTCGAGGCGCGCCTCGTTGCGGCCGGTAATCACCAGCCTGGCGCCAAATTCACTGGCCGTAACGGCCGTTTGCCGGCCCAGTCCGGAAGAGGCGCCGGTAACGAGTATGGTTTTGCCTGAAAGATCAAAAGCGGTCATGAAATCAAGTAAAAAGTCTAAAGCCTAAAGTCTAAAGTAAAAAGTTAAGCTCACTCAAAGCTCAAAGTTTAAAGCATGCCTGCACTTCATTCTGTGTCTTTTGTATTGAAAAGTGGTTATTCGCCGGGTTTGAAAACAGAATCCGGCTTCAGTTCTGTCAATGGTGGCACCACAAGGGTATCGGTTTCAAGCAATACTGTTCCCCACGACAGTCCGATGCCAAAGGCCGAGAGCAGCAGTTTCCGTGGTTTTTGTTCCAGTGGCTCCCGCAACTGACTCACCATGGTGAGGGGTATGGAGGCGCAACTGGTATTGCCGAATTCGCGTAGCGAGTAGGGTACTTTTTCAGGATCAGCTTTCAGCATCTTGCGCAGGGTTTCGTTGATCAGCCGGTTGGCCTGATGAAACACCAGATAGTCAAATTCGGGCAGTTCGCGGCTGAAGTGCTTCAGCGTGGTTTTGATGTTGGGCACTACTTCCCGCAACGAAAAGTTGAAGACCTCGATGCCATTGAGGGAAATCTGCAACCTGTTGCGGTAGATGCCTTCGCCATATTTTTTGGTGGTGAAGGAGCGCCTGCTAGCCAGGTTCCTGACACCACCATCGTAGATAATGATGGCCTCGTATCCCGCTCCGTCGGTCTGAAGGTTGAACTGCATGGCCGGGTGTCCTTCCCTGATTTCCAGGGCAGTGGCTGTACCGGCATCTCCGAACAGGGGATAGGTGCTTTTGTCGCGGTACGAAGAGGTAACATTCGAAAGGTCGCCAACCAGCAGCAATCCTTTGTGTAAACCCGTTGCTTTCAACATACAGCTGAAGAAGGCAAGCCCGTACACATAGCCGGAGCAGCCCAGGTTAAAGTCGAGCGCGCGGCCGTCGGTCTTCAGG
>CALMDN010000026.1 GCA_937864935.1 uncultured Bacteroidales bacterium | reverse complement strand
AAGACAAAGAGGTGGTGACCATTGAAACTGAGCTGGATTTTCTGAAAGCCTATACATTTCTCCTGGATATCCGTTTTTCAGGCAAAATGAAAGTGGTTGTTAATCTGGCGCCGGAAGAACTGCAGCTAAAGGTAGTCCCGCTGGCCCTGCAGCTGCTGATCGAAAACGCCATCAAACACAATACGTTTTCAAGAAAGCAACCTCTCCGGATCGATGTTTACAGCGAAAACGAATTTCTGGTGATTGAAAACAACCTGCAGCTTCGTGAATCGCATGTTCAGTCAACGGGAGTAGGGCTCAACAATATTGCCAGCCGGTATGGTTATTTTACCGACCGGAAGGTGATATCCGGGGTTGAGGGCGAGAAGTTTATTGTTAAAATACCATTGCTCTGATTGAAAGGATCACAACAATCGTAAAGAATTCACTCAAAATCTGTTGACTATGAAAATTGTAATTGTCGAAGATGAAGAACTGGCCGCCCGCAGGCTGGAAACACTGATCGCTGAATGTGCCCATGACGCAATGGTCGTTGCAAGGCTTGAGTCGGTGGAGGAAGCGGTTGATTGGTTCAGCGGGAACCCTGCACCTGACCTGATTTTTCTTGACATTCACCTTGAGGATGATCTGAGTTTTACCATATTCGAAAAGGTCAAGGTTGATTCCCCGATCATCTTCACCACGGCCTATGACGAATATGCCATCAGGGCCTTCAAAATGCGCAGCATCGATTACCTGCTCAAGCCCATTGTTAAAGAAGAACTGGCTAACAGTATTCAGAAATTCCGCGAGTTTACCGCACCTGCTGCCCAACCCGATATGGAATCGCTTTTCCGTCTGATTACATCTGGCCCGCAGGCTTACAAAGAGAGGTTCTCCGTAACCATAGGGCAGAAAATCAAGAGTTTCGGCATTGGTGAAATCGCCTGGTTTTACTCAGAGGAGGGCATAACCTTTATGGTGACCACCGACAATCATCAGTATCCCGTTGATTTCAGCCTGGATGACCTCTGCACCATGATTGATCCGAAGTCATTCTTCAGGATCAACAGGCAGTTTCTTGTAAAGCTCGAATCAATAAAGAATGTACTCATCTATCCCAAAAGCAGGCTGAAGCTCGAACTCAACCCTCCTGCCGCAAGGGAGGTCTTTGTAAGCCGCGATAAGGTCACGAAATTCAAGGAATGGCTTGGATGAAGTTTTGCAGAGCAAATGAAGCTGCCGGAATCACAGACAGGTAATACGGAAACCAAAAACTGCAGCATATGATCCTGAATGAATCATTACAGCAGAAACTGATCAGGCACCAAAGGGAGAACATGGCCCTGTTTAACCTTGCGGACGAATATGAACTGATTGAAGTTGTGGAAGATAATGACATGTTGATGTGTTGTTTTCTTTCAGATGAAGCCTGGTGCCATTTCAGCCACAATTCATCTGCAGATTTCCTTGCCAGAACCCTGGAGGCATCCCGAAAGGATGCTTACCTGGTGCTGACCGATGCTGAGGTCTTTGCCTGGTTAAAGAGCCAATACAGGCTCGCCTGGCATATTTCCTGTATCCGGTTGTTTATGCAAAACTCTGCCATTGTAAGTTCGCAACCCTTGGTTGAAGCGCTCACTCCCGGGGATCTTGGACTTGTTTACGAAAATTCTGATTATCAGCAGTTTTTAAGCATGGATTACCTGCAACAGCGTCTGATGCTCGGAGGAGGTTTTTGTGTAAGGGTCAGCAACCAGCCGGTTGCATGGGTAATGACGCACGACGATGGATCTGTCGGGATGTTGCATGTGCTTAACGAATACCGCGGGAAAGGCTATGCAAGAGCTCTGGTTATCGCCATGGCTTCGGAAATCCGCAAAAAAGGAAGAGAGGTTTTTGCCCACATCTTGCCTTCCAATATCCCGTCACTGAGGCTGTTTGCTTCACTGGGTTTTGCTCCTTGCTGCGAAGTAAGCTGGGCATTGACCGCAAATTACTGATGATCCGGATTCCCGGAAGCATCTCGTCAGCAGCTGATTCAGGGCTTCAGTTCGGGTGGAGGAAGGTTTTTCCACCGCTTGTGCGACCAAAGGTAATTGGCAGGTTGCCGGCGGATATCTTCTTCAAGCATTTGCGCATACCTGCGAAGAATAGCCTTTTCATCTGAATCCGAATCAGGATCAGCTATCTGAGTGAATCTTACCGAATAGTATCCCCGGTTCTGTTTGGTAATACTCAGGTAACCCACCGCTGATTTCGTGGCTCTGGCCAGTTTGGCTCCGCCGGTAAAAAGAAAACTGGGCTGATTCATAAAATCAAAGCAGAATTCCGTATCCTTGTGTGAAGGCGACTGATCTCCCACGAAAACGTAAACAGCGGGAAAATCTTTTCTGCTCAGAATAAACCGTCCGGCCTGGTTCATCGAAAGCAACCGGATGCCGAAACGCTTTCTGATCCGGTTCATCAGGCTTTCCATGACCTTGTCTGACAGTGGCTTGTACAAGGTATAAATGCTGAACTTGAAATGCAGCGGCAGAATGGTCCCCCATTCCCAGTTGCCCCGGTGACCAGCCATGGCAATCACATTGATTCCTCTTTCATGGTAGGAATTCAGAAGTTCCGGGTTTTCAACAGTCAGATGTTTTACAGCTGTTTGTTTATTAAATCCTTGAAGGGCAATAACTTCTGTGAATACATCGAAAAAATGCCTGTAGAAATCATGCGCTGTCTGCCTTACCTGTCTGTAATTGTAGTCAGGGAATGACCGTGAAATATTCTGTACAATTACCTGATAACGATAGCGAAGTAATTTCACAGCGAAGAACCGCACAAATCCGGCTTTGAAATACAATACAGACATCGGAAGCTTTCCGGCAATCCTTGCAAGAACAAAGAGAAAAGAAGCCAACAGTTTCTGGTACCAGCTCATCAGTAATCTTAATTTTAAAACCGATCTCGATCAGTGCAAAAATAGCAAACTCATTGCGAATTCAAGCGATATCCGGATTTACAGCGATGAAATCTACGCCTGAAGGTGTTTTGATACGGAAACGTAAAGCACTGACTGATTTATTCTGTCAAAACTGCATTTTTTAATCACTGTTGTCCGGTTAAATTATGAGGTTCTTCGCTAACGCTCAGAATGACAATGTT
>CALMDN010000025.1 GCA_937864935.1 uncultured Bacteroidales bacterium | reverse complement strand
CCTTTGTTATCTGCAGCGGGTGACAAAGCGGTATCAGCCGGCTGGTCTCCTTGGTTGCCTGAATACCGGCAATCTCGGCCACGGTAAGCACATCCCCCTTTTTCATCTGATTTTCGCGGATCAGGCGAATGGTTTCAGGGGCCAGAGCAATGCTTCCGCCAGCTGTTGCTGTCCGGTGCTGAATGGGTTTATCGCCGACATCAACCATGTTGGCTTTTCCCTGGTCGTTGACATGTGAAAATTTCGTATCGCCCATGATGTAACTTTTTCGCTTTGTGATTGATTTTGCCTGCCGGCATAAAAACAGGAACGTTTCTTCTCCCGGCAGACTGTTCAGCACAGTCTAACCTCCGATGTTATAAAATGCCCCCTTCTGGTTAAAGGTTCCGCAGGCCGGTTTACCGGCGATGGCCGCGGTGAGAGCCTTTTCGGCACCCAGGGTGCGCAGGTCAAATGACTCTTCCCCGAAAAGGCAGGGCAGAACTTTACCGTTGGCGGTCAGCCTCACCCGGTTACAGCTGCCGCAATCACCTCCGGAGCCCCCTTCTACCACCGAGAAGTGCCCTTCGGTAAGGCTCATCTGATGAATATACCTGACTTCGATCCCCAGCTTTTGTGCAAAGTCAGCTACCATACGGGCATCGGGCTCCGCAGAGGATTGTTTTACCACGCAATTGATCTTCACCGGGGTTAAACCTGCTTCAAGCGCTGCCTGTATACCCTTCAGCACATTGCTCAGCTTCCCGCCCCTGGTAATTTCACGATACTTTTCAGCATCAAGGGTGTCGAGGCTTACGTTCACCCGCATAAGCCCGGCTTTGCGAAGGTCTCCGGCAAAATCAGCCAGCAGAATGCCGTTGGTGGTCATCGAAAGGTCGGAGACTCCTTCAATGGCCGAGAGCATTTCAACAAGCCCGGTTATTCCCTTTCTTACGAGGGGCTCGCCTCCGGTAATCCTGACCTTGTTGATTCCCTTGCCAACCGCAATGCGGGTGAAGTCTGCAATCTCCTCAAAAGAAAGCACTTCACTGTGCTGCAGCATTTTAATGCCTTCCTCGGGCATACAGTAAACACACCGAAGGTTGCAGCGGTCGGTCACCGAGATGCGCAGGTAATTGATTTTCCGGTCAAAACTGTCGTACATCCCTGAGTTCTCCTGCTTTAATGTGTGTTTCACCGATTTCAGCTGCCATCATGCCATCGGCACCCTCATAGGCATGAATGTGTGCCGACCCATGGTATTCGAGGGGCTCTGCCTGACCATGGCTGTTGATCCTGACAGGCAGGAACGATTTGCGCTCAGCCTTTTTGCGTATATAATCCACCGCCATCGGCAACCTTACCATGCGGGGTTTGTATTGGTATCCGGTAATCCGGTAGGCCAATTGTTTCACGAGCAATTCGAACTGCACAAAGGATGATACAGGATTGCCCGGCAAACCGAAAAAGAATTTTCCTCCCATGGTGCCGAAAACAGTGGGTCTTCCCGGCTGAACAGCGATGCTTTTAAACAATATCTCCACCCCGAGTTCCTTCATGACTTCGGGCACGTAGTCAAAGTCTCCCATGGAAACGCCGCCTGTCAGCAGAAGGATATCAGAGCGCTCAAAACCGTCTGCAATAAACCGCGAAACAGATTCTCTGGTATCGGCGGCGATGCCGATGTAATCAACCGGGAATCCGCATTCCCCTGCCTGGGCCATCAACTGCCAGGCATTGCTGTTGCGTATCTGCCCCAAAGCCGGTTTCTGCGGGGGCTCCACCAGCTCGTTACCCGTCGAGATCACACCGATAACGGGGCGGCGGAATACAGCAGGGCAGTCGCATCCAACCGAAGCCAGTATGGCAATATGGTGCGGCCTGAGCAAGGTACCGGCAGCAATAACCAATTGTCCCTCTTTCACATCCTCAGCCTGCCAGGCGATGTTTGCCGATGTCTTGTCGCGCAGAAACAGGATTCTTCCATCGGGCAGGGTCTCCGTATGCTCTACCATAATCATGACGTCAGCGCCGGCAGGAACCATGGCACCGGTCATTACTTTGGAACACTGACCCGGGCCAACCACGGATTGTGGCAAACAACCTGCCGCAACCACCTCAAGCACTTCAAAAGGCCCGGGCAACTCACTGCGTCGGCAGGCATAACCATCTACCGCTGCTTTATTGAACGGCGGCATCTCCACATCAGAGAAAACATCTTCAGCCAGCACCCGGCCCACCGCCTGATCAAGCCCGGTTTTTTCAGCAACCGGCCTGACCGCGATGCTGTTTACCACTGCGAGTGCCTCTTCAAAAGTAATCATTGTCTACATTCAGATTTCCGGCAAAGATAGGCATACTGAACAATATGAAGGATTGTTCGTGCAGTGCAATCTTACATTGCTGATCTGAGCATCTGATTCTCATTCTGAATAACTTTATCCCATAGGTGCCTGATAGTCCACCGGATTGATTCACACAGACTTATCATTTCAAAACAAACGAACAAACTGATTCAGCAAACGAAACCGGGGTTGCTTGCAGGGTGCAGGATCCGGCATTTGTCAACGTTAGCGGAGATAACATCAGCGGAGAGTACCAACTGCAGAAACAAAAAGGAAGCTCCCGTTTTCAGGAATTCTCCATGAATCAGCAAGCTGGAATTTCTACCCACACAATATCCTGAGACCAACGGATCAAGGTTTCACCGTACTGAAACTAAGCGAAAGCGGCTTATTTTCGGGCACAAGAGCTGGTTGTGGTGGTTGGTGCATATCGTTCAGAACAGAATTTCTCCAGCAAATAAGTAACCCGGTTCAGAATATGTTTATCCGGTGTTGCAAGTGATTGGTGGGTATTTTGGGACGTTTCCCATGCATTGAGCTGAGTTCAGCCCTGCTGTATGCATGATCTGGTGCAGGGATTGTGCCTGTACAAATGGCAGCACAACCGGCTGGAAGCCCGTAAAATATCAGATAAGACCCTTTTCCTTCATCTCCTTGTACTGCAACAATACCAGTCCGTCGGCCAGTCCGATTTTCGGAGCGATCACCACATTGATGTCGGTCCATTTGAGGATTTTTACAAAGATCCGCGCAGCCGGTACAATTACATCGGCCCGGTCGGGACGGAGGCCCATGCGTCCGATGCGTGATTCAAGCGGCATGTTTCCCAGCTGCTTGTAGGCATATTGCAGCTGATCGATGTTGATCATGTTGTTGATCGGATAGCCGTAGAGTTTGGTAATCTTGTTGATGTTGCCACCCGATCCGATGCAGTTCATCTTACCGAAATCAGCCTTGAACTGATTCAGCCATTTGCGCATGGCCTCCCATTCGGCCTCTTCAACCTTATCGGCCAACAGACGGATGGTGCCGATACGGAATGAATTGGAGGTCAGGAATCGATCCCCATCCAGTACAGAAATCTCGGTGGAACCACCGCCGACATCCACATAGATGGTTTTGCTGAAATTTTTGTTCACAAAAACGTTGCTGAGCGAGCTGATGATGTTGGCTTCCTCGATCTCTTCCGGCAGCAAGAGCTGCGCCGGCACGGT
>CALMDN010000024.1 GCA_937864935.1 uncultured Bacteroidales bacterium | reverse complement strand
TCTGCTGAGTATGGCTGCTGTGATCTACTTCAGCTTGCAGCAGCGTTTCGACCTTGTGGAAGAAGGATATTACCCTGAAGGGCTGGAGTATCAGAAGAAAATTGATCAGAAAGCCAATGCCGGACGACTCTCAGGAAAAATATCCTTCTCGCAGACCGATGGTTTCCTGCACATCAGGTACCCCGACGATTTCCGGAATCAGGAAATTAAAGGTACAATATACCTGTTCAGGCCTTCTGATCAGAATGCCGATCAGACCGACAGCATCCGTATGGACACTTCCCTGATTCAGCAAATCTCCACCCGGAAATTGCTGGCAGGCAGGTACCTGGCGAAGATCAGCTGGAAGATGAATGGTCAGGATTACTACTATGAAGAAGGAATCAGGATTCAGAAGTAATTCTCACGGTTCAGCTGTCAGAAATTAACGATTCAAAACTTCAAAATAACCGGGTATGTTTTTATGGACTGCATTTCTTGTAGGTTTGGTAGGCAGCGCGCATTGTGCCGGCATGTGCGGACCCATTGCTCTGGCATTGCCGCTGCGGAGTGATAGCTGGCTGCGCAGGGTGGCAGGAGGATTGATCTACAACACCGGCCGTATTTTAACCTATGTATTGCTGGGCGCCGTTTTTGGATTGCTGGGCAAAGGATTGCACATGGCCGGTTTTCAGCGCTGGGCTTCCATCATCGTGGGGGCGCTGATGATTGCCTTTGTTGCAGTACCATTGATGTTCAGGCAGATGCCATCCCTGAACACTGTTTTCGAAGGTTATTCTGCCCGCATGATCGGAGGATTCCGCGCCTTGTTCAAAAGCAGTTCCTATCCTTCATTGTTTGGTATCGGATTGCTGAACGGTATACTACCCTGTGGCCTGGTTTATGTAGCTGTGGCCGGAGCAATCAATACCGGTGGGGTACTGCCGGGTATGATGTATATGGCCTTGTTCGGTGCCGGTACGGTACCGGTTATGCTGGCGGTGTCTCTGGCCGGCAGCATGATCAGCCTTAATCTGAGAATCTTCATCAACAGAATGTCACCTTACGTCATCGTCCTGCTGGGCGTGATCATAATTCTCAGGGGTTTATCCCTCGGAATCCCTTACATCAGTCCCAAAGCAGAAGCATTGACTCCGGTGGTTGAAAAAGCACATTCATGCTGTCATCCCAAATAATTCGGTTTCAGCGTACCAGAACCGCTGATTATTGATAAATTTGCACAAACAAACAATCTAACATGAAAACCAGAAATTACATTGTTCTTGCAGTGGCCGGCATTATGGGTCTTGCTGTAATTACCTCCTGTGGCGGAGGAAAATCGGGTTCAGAAACTACTGAAAGTACGGAAGTAACCGAACAACCGGCAGAAGCCGCCGGACCCAGTGCAGAGCAGCTTGCTCTGGGCGAGAAAATCTTTAAGGAAAAATGCATTGTTTGCCATCAGGCCAACGGTCAGGGCATTGCCAATGTATTTCCCAACCTCGTGGGATCAGACTTCCTGCTGAATCAGACAAAGCTTGCTGTTTCCCAGGTGCTTAACGGATCAGAAAAAGTGGCAGCCAATAAAACTGTGAAGTATCCGGCTCCCATGCCTCCTCAGGTAGACAAACATGAAGATGCTGTAGCTGTGATCAACTATGTACTTACCAACTTCGGCAATCAGGGGAAACCCATCACCCTCGAAGAGGTAAAAGACATTCAGGTTATCCGGTAATGAAAACCAGAAATGATTGAAAGGGGCTCAGGCCCCTTTTTTTTATACGTTTCAGAACAGGTATGCTATCCATCATTTATAGGGCTCTGGTTGCATCAGACGTTAAAAGTATTCGCAGAAACAGCAGCCAGCCATTTTTTTAACTACCTTTAACTTCCTATATATAAAATTACATTTACTACCGGTTTTGCCGGAATAAAACCCTTAAAACAACAGTTATCATGATGAAGAAAATTTTCTTTCTGATTTTCCTGGCCTCAGGTGTAATAAGCTCACTACAGGCGCAGGATTTTAAAAATTACATCTCCTGCAAAGTAGATGGAAAAGAGTACAAAGCCGAGGCACGCCGCATGAAAATTCCTGTATCAGGCTTTGAATATCTGGCCCTGGCTTCATTTCAGGTGAGCCCCGATGTTCAGGTCTGGATCAGGATGTATTACTTCAGCGACAGCCTGAAACCCGGCACTTACAACATCCTGTCGGAGGACGATCTGGAATCCGAATCAAAAAAGAAAGCTGACAAAAACCTTGTCTGGGTGCTGGTGGACTACACCGAGGAGACCAAGGGCCTGGGCCATGCTTTCCACGATGGTGAATCACTCAGCGGAACCTTAACCATCGACAGGGTGGGAGCCACCTGGGTAGAAGGGAGCTTTGAGGCTACGCTGAAAGGTGTTTATTACAAGAAACGCGCAGTTGCTACCGTCACCGGATCAGGGATCAAAGGCAACCTCGAACGGAAAGCTTTTACCAAAGCCGGTGGGGGAATGCTGGTGAATGGCGGTCCGCACGACCACGACAACACGAAAAAGGGTGATGAAACAGATACCATTGTCCTCAGTGATGGAAGGTTTGTGGTTGACTGGACAAAGGCAGAGAAGGAATAAATTATACTTAAAGGAATGGACGGTGGTTGCTTTTTAGAGCAGCCACCGTTTTTTATATCAGTACATCCAGCCCCAGGATGACCATAACGAAGAAGTAATAAACGTTGATCAGGATAAACGACATCCTGAATTCCACATCGTCTTTCGAAGGCCTGAGCAGACCGGTGAACCGCACGATGAGGGCAACCGATAACACCCAGAGAACAATTACGGAGGCATTGTAGCTGAACTGGTAATAAGCCGGGAGGATAAAAGCAGTAACGGCAGTTGACACGATCCAGACAAAGGTAAGCCGACGGATCTGATTGTTGTCGAGCCGGCTGGTCAGCGATTTGAGCCCGGCTTGTTCATACTCATGCCCGAAACGCAGCAGCAGCAGCCAGAAGTGGGGAATCTGTCCGATAAAAAAGAAGAATCCCAGGGCAAAGGCAACCGGACTGAGCATGGTACCTCCTGCAGCTACCCATCCGATGAGCGGAGGCAGTGCCCCGACTACAGAACCGGGAACCACGGCAAAGGCAGTTTTGCGTTTTAAGGGGGTGTAGATGCCGTTGTACCAGACGAAGTTCAGCATGCCCAAAAAGGAAGTCAGCAGGCCATTGAAGTGGTATAGTACAAACAGCCCTGAAATCCCGAACAGAAAAATAAAAATCCATGCTTCCGGTTTGCTGATCCGTCCGGATGGAAGTGGGCGGTTTCGGGTGCGGGGCATGAGGAGGTCGGTTCGGAGCTCCTGCAGCTGATTTAAGGCAGAGGCTGCCGAAGCCAGCAGAAAGACACCGAGCACCGGATAGAAAATGCCACGGGCAAATTCCCCGTGGCTGATAAGGTATCCTGTAAAGGTTGTTAAAGCTACCGGAAGGGAGATACTGAATTTTCCCAGCCAGGCGAAAGCTTTCAGCTTTCTTTTGAGACTTCCGCTCATTGAAGGGTTTTC
>CALMDN010000023.1 GCA_937864935.1 uncultured Bacteroidales bacterium | reverse complement strand
CAGCCTGCTGCTGGTAGGGCTTATTGCCGTGAGTCTGACTGTTATTGTGGTGAGTTATTTTCAGGTAGCACCGCATCTGGGCCGCTTGTCGGGGGTTTCGCTGAGCGATGCCTGGTTTATGCCCTTCTCTCCCCGGTCAGCATTGTCGTTTCTGGTTCCCTTCGCCACAGTAAAAGATGCTGCCTGGTACGATACCGATGTATCGATGAACAATGCCTATGCAGGTCTGATCGTGCTCGTATTCTTTTTTTTCAGCCTGTTCAGAAGACGGGACTTGCTGCTGAATGTGTTCCTGATTTTCGGGCTGGTCTCGCTGCTGGCTTCTTTCGGGAAATATACCCCGGTGCGTGAGATGCTTTTTCACACGCTCCCTTTGATGGATCTTTTCCGCCATTCAAGCTTTTTCAGCTATTTTGCTGTGCTGGCCATAGTGCTGTCAGCGGCTGCGGGCTTCGGTGGTTTTCTTGAAAACCCGGCTACATCGCGTCGCGGCATCCTCCGCATAGCGCTGTTTGCTGCTGCAGGCCTGTTGTTGCTGTTGTTTTACGGCCTGAAACAGCAGGGGAGCGGGGCTTTTCTCTTTTTCGGGAAGACCGGCACTTTTCAGGAATGGCTGATGCAACCCACCCGCAATGAACACATGGTGGTTCATTCGGTGATTCAGCTGGTTTTTCTCACACTGTTTATTATTCTGATTTATAGCGTTAAGCGAAAACTGCTTGCGGCGGTTCTGCTGCTGGTGCTGGTTGAGATGACGGCCGCTGTTCAGCTGAACGCCTACTTTACCGTGGTTTCTCCGGGTGTCAGGCCCCTTGATCTGGCTGCAAACCTCAAACAGCGGGCTCCGGGTTTCCCACTGCCGGCGGCTGATACTCCGGTGTCTGCAAATACCGATGCAGCCTCCTCCTATGGGGTGTTGTGGCGGAATACCAGCATTTTCAGCAAAGTGGTTTCTTTCGGAGGGTTCAATTCCTTCAGGCTCAGTGGGTGTGTAACCCTGGCGGATTCCCTGCCCCAACTGGCCGAAAAGATGATTCAGCATCCGCTACTCTACTTCTCTGACACCCTCATCCCATTTTCAGAAAAGCAGAATTTTTATGAGATGGTGGACCCGACAGCCCTTTTCGTTGAAAAAGAAGTCCTCAGCTCTGTTCCGGCAGCCCTGGAAAAATCACCGGGCGACTCATTGAGGCTAACTTCCTTTTACCCGGGTTACGCAAGCGCTGAAATTCAGGTGAACAGGCCGGTCGCACTCACCCTTTTGCAGGCCTGGTATCCCGGATGGGAGGTGTTTACCGACGGGAAACCAAGCCCGGTCTTTGTTTCCGGCAAGATGTTTATGAGCGTTTTTTGCAGACCGGGAAGCCACAAAATTGAATTTGTGTACAGCAACCGCATGATTGTCATTGCATTTGTGATCTCCGGTTTAACCATCCTTCTGATATTAACCTGGCTGGTGATCCTTGTTTTCAGGAGCAGGAAGCCATGGACAGCGGCCGTCATTGCGCTGGTCTGGTTGTTGCCTCTGGCGGCCTTTCTGATCCGTTTCAATCCCGGTTCATCCTACGATTCCAGGCGGGAATCTGTATACAGGGAAGCTGCCGGGCTGGTCAGCAGCAGCGGGGCAAAACTGGCATTCTTCAATGCCGACGACGGGTTTCTGATGAAGCAGGCACTCGCTGAGGCGGGATATAAGGGAGAAGCTGTTTTTTACAACCTTGCCCGTTCTGCGGACCTCAATCTGCTGCTGGACAAGATGGACTCTGCTGAAATAAGAGGCATTGAGCAGATAGCCAGGGTCAGGCTTTTTGCACCGGTTTCTCCCGAAGAAGAGGCACTGTTTTCCTCATGGGATGGATCGGGCGGGAAGAGACTCCGTAAAGCCGGACTTTACAGCCTGCTGATGAGGGGAAAAGATGCAGGAGGCTATAATACAACCAATGATTTTGAGCAGCCGGTATCGGGATGGAACGGGCATGCCGATGCCCTCGATACACTGCATGTGTTCAGCGGCAGGTACGCTAACAGGATAGACTGCAATGCGCCGGGGAGTTATGCCTTCAGGCTGAAATGCGGGGAAGGGGAGTGGCCGGGTTCTGCGGGTGAACCTTTCACGGCATTGGCAAAAGTAAGGCTGAGTGGAAATGCGGAGGGGGCTTCCCTCATAATGCAGCAAAGACGAGGCGATCAGGTGGTGGAGACTTTCTCCCTGCCCCTGACAGGACTTTCTGTTGATCAAAACCGCTGGGTACAGGTGGCAAAGGCCGGGTATTTCAGGTCTGGCTTCCGCGAAGGGGATGCACTGATTGTTTTCATCTGGGGCTCAGACAAAACGCTGCTATATGCCGACGATTTCCGCGTGGAAATTCTCCAGGATAAGAACAGGTAGGGAAGCTATGGTTCGCAACCAGTGTTATGTCAAGCGTAAAGTGTCGCATCGAATTTGATGAAAGTATCAACGCTTAGATAGGTTCGCTACCTTTTACCAGTCTGCCTGTGGCAAACAGGCTTGTCCGTGCCTGAAATAGGTTGACCAAAAATCAACTTAAAAAGGTAAAAGATGA
>CALMDN010000022.1 GCA_937864935.1 uncultured Bacteroidales bacterium | reverse complement strand
GCGGAGCCGAGACCACCACACCCATGTGCGGAGCCGAGACCACCACACCCATGTGCGGAGCCGAGAAAACCATACTCAGGTACAAAGCCCATACCACCTTACTCAGGTGCAAAGCCGGGACCTCAATGTGCATTGTTGCACAGCCGGGATAACAATATGCCGTTATCCGGAAGCGATGGATCAGAAGATGGCGACCAGGCCTTTTACCTGCCTGCCTGTGGCAAGCAGACAGGCTTTAGACTTTTTACTTGAAGCTTTGAGCTTAAAGTTCCTACTCCCACTCCGGTAATCTGCCCGAAGTATAAGGCACACCAGCCATCTCCATTTCCTTTTCAAGCTGGGGCAGGTCAGTTTCACTGATCTTCTTCAGACGGGCGTGAAGCGGAGGGAATTCATCTCGGATGATGTCGTAACTCCTCTGTTGGGTAGCCGTCGGCGCTGAAGTGCTGGCATAAAATGCATAGATAATGTTGCCCAGGCGGTCGTTGATGGCTGCCTGTGCAGGTGGGTTCTCCTCGCGGCTTGCTTTGGGCTGTTTTCCGTTGAAGGCATATAAGATGTCATCCACCTCCCTTCTCAGGGTCATTAGCCTGACTGCAAGTTCCGGTGAGGCAGCGGGTGTCTGGTGAACAGCCTGAATCATGCCTCCTAGCCTCTCTGAAAGTTCTCCGGCATAGGATTCAGTACCCTGAACCTTGCGGATCATCTGGGCAACTTTCTGCTGGAAAGCCACGAGTGCAGCCCGGTCTTCAGCAGGAAGGGTGGTGTTGTTCAGTACCACAGCATTGAAAGGTACAGGGCCGGCCAGCTGGGTGGTAACACCCGCTGAAACCATGCTCATCGATACTATATATTTTCCGGGCATCACAAACAATCCTGAGTTGCCCGACCTGAACGGATCAAATTTCCCGTCGGTCTGAACCGGGAATGTACCTGCATAACGCAAATCCCAGGTTGTCCGGTTCAGGCCTTCCGAGGGGCGGCTGTAAAGTCTTCTGACAACACTTCCGGCTTCATCGGTAACTGTGAAGATCAGATAAGGGGGGATCTCCCGCTCTTCCGCCCTGAGTTCCTCCTCGGTTGGTTGCGGAATCCGCTCTCCCTTTTTAAACAACTCCTTCTCCTTTTCCTGACGAACTTCCCTCAGCGTTTTCGGCACCTCCTTGAGCCACCAGCTGAAGGTGGCACCAAACTCAGGATTTTTCGCAGCATAATAGGATGACCCCTGCCCGTATTTGCCACCGGTTTCAACAAACATGAGGGCATCTTTTACCTCAAACAGATGCGCCTTGCTGTCCATGATGGTTTTATTCACAGAACGGAGAGGTGTGTAGTTGTCAAGAATGTAAAAACCGCGGCCGAATGTGGCCAGAACCAGGTCATTCTCCCTTTCCTGAATGACAATATCTCTGACTGAAATGGTTGGTAAACCGTTCTTCAGCTGGGTCCATTGTCCACCGCCGTCGATGCTGAAAAATACACCGAATTCCGTACCGGCAAAGAGCAGATCGGGGTTCACATGGTCCTGCACAATGCTGTGAACAGTGCCATTTCCCGGCAGATTTGAAGCAATGGAAACCCAGGTTCTGCCTTTATCGGTGCTTTTAAGCAGGTAGGGTTTGAAATCGTCGCGTTTGATGTTGTCGAACGCGGCAAATACCACATTCTCATCAAAACGGGAAGCGAGAATGTCGGATACAAAGGTGTACTCCGGCACGCCCGGGAATTTTCCGGAACGGGTCCAGGTGTGAGCATCTTCACTGATCTGTATCAAACCGTCGTCGGTACCTGCATAGATGAGGTTTTCCTTAACCGGGGATTCCTCCAGCGAAACGATCAGTCCGAATTGTGAAGTGGAGACATCCCTGGCTACGGCATCCGCACTCCAGTACTTACCCATCACAGGCCAGGTGTTGCGGTCTGTCCCGGTGGTGAGATCCTCAGAAATCACTTCCCAGGTATTCCCCCGGTCATTGCTCCTGAATACCTTGTTGGCTGCCGTATACAGGCGGGTATGTGAATGTTTGCTGCTGAAAAGCGGTGTATT
>CALMDN010000021.1 GCA_937864935.1 uncultured Bacteroidales bacterium | reverse complement strand
AAGGTACATGCCATCTGCATGCATTGCGGCAACCTTGCTCATTATTCGCACAGGAAAACCACCGAAGAAAAACTGGTTATGCTGGGGGAAACAGACACCTATGAGCCCTTGTGCCGTGAGTGTTTCACCAAAGCCAGAACCAAACAGGCAGAACCACAGAAGTAAGCCACACCCCAGCATTCCGGATTTGTCTGATCCGGATTTTCCATCTGCAGTGCGGCCAGTTTAACTGTTCCCTATTTCAGCCAGATGCTTACTCCTTTTTCAATGGCTGAACTGTTACCTGCAAATAGTTCAAATTCACCGGGTTCGGACCTGAATTCCAGTTTTTCGTTGTAAAATCTGAAGTCCTTTTCAGTAAGGGTAAAGTTTAGTGAACGCGACTCTCCTTTTTTTAGAAATACCTGCTGAAACCCGGCCAGTTGTTTCACAGGTCTTACCAGAGAGCCCACCTTATCGCGGAAATACAACTGTACTGTTTCGGTACCTTCTGCCTTCCCGGTATTGGTGACCGTAACACGGACATGGACTTCTTCCCCCGGGTTGAATACTGTTTTATCGGGCACCGGCTCAGATATGCTGAAAGTCGTATAGCTGAGGCCATAACCGAAGGGATATTCAGGGGAGTTCGGCAGGTCGGTGTAAGCCGAAACATAGTTCAGGTCATTTTCATTTTTGGGTGGGCGACCTGTATTCAGATAGCTGTAATACACGGGTATCTGACCTTCGGTACGGGGGAAGGTCATGGGGAGTTTTCCAGAAGGATTGTAATCGCCGAAAACCACATCAGCGATGGCATTCCCGGCCTCAGTGCCCAGCCACCAGGTGTAAAGGATGGCAGCGGTATTGCCTGAAATGCTGTTAAATACCAGCGGCCTTCCGGCGTTGATGAGCAAAACCACCGGCTTTCCGGTGGCACAAACGGCTTTTATCAGTTCTTCCTGTACCCCCGGGAGGTGAATGTTGCTGCGGCTTTTTGCCTCTCCGCTCATATTGGCCGATTCACCAACACTCATGATCACAACATCGGCTTTCATGGCAACCTCAACTGCTTCAACGAAGCCGCCGGTATCGGATTCAGTGATGCCACATCCTCTGGCGTAAAGCATGTTTACATTCTTCCCGGCCCTCTTGCTGACGCCCTGCCATTGGGTTACGATCCGTGTTGAATCATCGGGCCAGCTGTAGCTCCAGAAACCGTTGTTATCGCCGACAGCTTTTACCAGCGGCCCGATCATGGCAATTGTTCTGACATCAGGGCGAAGCGGGAGAATCTGGTTTTCATTTTTGAGCAACACAATGCTTTTGCGGGCAATGTTGCGGGCTGCAGCACGATGCTGCGGGTTATCCCACTGCTGTTTTTCACGCTCTTCGCTGCAGAATCTGAAAGGGTCGTCAAAAAGTCCCATTTCGAATTTCTTCCGCAGGATCAGTCTCACCGATTCGTCGATAAGGGATTCGCTGATGATTCCGGAAAGCACGAGTTGTTTCATGTTTTTAATGTAGCAACGGCTTTCCATATCCATGTCACAGCCCCCCAGCAGGGCTGCCCTGGCGGCATCCGCTTCATCGGTAACATAACCGTGGTTGATCATTTCACCAACCGAGCCCCAGTCGCTGACCACAAAGCCGGTGAATCCCCAGCTACCCTTCAGCAGATCACGGAGAATGTACTGGTTGGCGGTGGCAGGAATCCCATTGATGTCGTTAAACGAGTTCATCATGGTTGCGACACCGGCATCAACGGCCGCCTTGTAGGGTTTCAGATATACATCGTTCAGCAGATGCAGGCTCATGTCGACACTGTTGTAGTCGCGTCCGCCGATGGCAGCCCCGTAGGCAGCAAAATGCTTTCCGCAGGCCATAAGGGCATCGGTATTGCCCAGGCCTTTCCCCTGAAAGCCCCTGACACGGGCAGCAGCTACCAGCGAACCAAGGTAAGGATCTTCTCCGGCACCCTCCATTACCCTTCCCCAGCGCGGATCGCGTGAAATATCCACCATGGGGGCAAAGGTCCAGTGAACACCCGCTGCTGAAGCTTCAGTGGCAGCAATGCGGGCCGATTGTTCAATGGCTTCAAGATCCCAGCTGGCAGCTTCAGCCAGGGGAATCGGAAAGATGGTGCGGTAGCCGTGAATGATGTCCTGGCCAAACAGCAGGGGAATGCGCAGCCTTGATTGCAGGGCCATTTCCTGAATCTGCCGCGTATGGCCTGATCCGGTAACATTCAGCATCGACCCCAGCATCCCGCTGCGCACCTGTTCAAGCTTGTCACCTTCTTCGGTGATGGGGCCTGTG
>CALMDN010000020.1 GCA_937864935.1 uncultured Bacteroidales bacterium | reverse complement strand
CTTTGTTATCGTTGTTGATCACCAGTTCGCATTAGCGGGTGCGGGTAGAGTAATTCCCGGTTTTATGGCCCATATCGAAAGTCACCACGTTGCGCATCAGCGATTTATCGGTATAGGGAGCGTAAAGTATCCAGTCGTTTTCAGCCGGAAACCCGAGCAGTGAAACATCGAGGTTTTCACCCGAATTGTCGCGGGTTTCAAACGCGTATGATTTCTTGGGAAACATCTGGGTCGACTGCCCCCTGGTTTCGATACCGAGGTTGCCGTTGTAGTCATTGACCGGCTCCCCCGTATGGTGGAGTTCACCAGGACCATTGTCGAGGAGGCCCATGGTACCATCAATCTTGGGTTCATCGGGAATCGGCACCCCGGAAGTGCTGATCACCACAATGGGGAGGTTCGACTCCAGTTCAACCGGTTCCGCAGCAATGCGGATAATGTCGTCGATGTACCAGCTGATGCCTGAAGCCGTTCCTTCGAAATCATAGAAAATGACGATGCGGGTAAGATCGGTAAGTGCTACGCCTGAAAAATCGTAATCCAGTTCTGTCCATTGTCCGGGAACCGGAGTCCTGACAATCTCGTGCGATGAGGTATTGTTGTAATTCTCGAACTTCAGGGTAACATTGCCACCACTTTGAGGTGCGAGCACTTTGAGCCGGCAGTGCGGATGGAGTTCAAAGCTGACCGCTTCATCCAGATCACTGATCATGTAATCATACATTCCTGTTCCGGTAACAACCCTGAAACAGCCGGCAGAAGGGTTTACTGCATCCGGAGCCGGATTGCTTACAACCTCAGAAATTCCGGTGGATACGTACCACTCCCTGGTGATGCCATCCCAGTCGGAGATGGTATCGTTTGACTGACCGAATGAAACAGACGTCAGAAGGCTCAAAAAAAACAGCAATATAGTGAGACGGTAATTTCCGGAGTTCATAGGTCGGTGTTTGAGCGGGCAAGTCGGTTGGGTGGTCATACAGGTTCAGGAATTAGGCGGTTACCGGGAAGAAACAGCAAAAGTACATATGTTTTGATCCGAAACAGGAAACAATCTTTATCGTCTGATAATTTTCAGTATCCTGACCGAATCAGGGGAGCTGAGTTTTGCAAAATAGAGGCCGGAGGGCAGCTCTCCCACCATGAGCTTTAATCCTGAGCCCACCACCACTACCGGTACCTTAACCATTCTACCTGAACAATCGCTGAGCTGAAAGCTTTCAGGCAGCAGGTCCGGCATGGAGATCCATACCACATCGGCAGAAGGGTTGGGATAGCAGGTAGCGGCATCCTCCTTTTTGATCAGGTTTACCCGGTTGGATGCTGATACAATCCATTGCAGGGGATCGAAGAAGACTGAATCTATGGCAAACTCCGGATAGATTCTGAAGATCTGCGCATTGAAAGTGTGATCAAAAACAATGGTGGTATCACCACCGGGGCCTTTGAAGCGAACCGGCACCGGCATTTCGAAAAATGAAACCGAGCCATGGGATTGCGTCTGCCTTATTTCAGTCTCATATTCGCCAACCGCAAGCTGCCGGCAGACAACATTATAGGATGGGAATCCTTCCCCGTAATACCAGTCATTGAAAAATTCTGTCAAATCCTTCCCTGAGGCCGATTCAAGGTGTGCTTTCAGGTCGGCGGTACCGGCAAACCCATATTGCAGGCGGGGATCGTTGAGGTAGTTTCGGCAGGCAGCAAAGAAGGCCTCTTCACCACAGATCCACCGGAGCATATGCAGCAGCAGAGCCCCCTTGCTGTAGGAAAGCCTGGCCGAGAAAATGCGGC
>CALMDN010000019.1 GCA_937864935.1 uncultured Bacteroidales bacterium | reverse complement strand
CAAACGGGCAATGGAAGCGGCATCCAGCCCGCGTTCAGCCAATTCTTCGTTGACTTTTTCCGGGCCGATTTTATCGAGTTTGTCAATGGCCACAGTGATGTCGGTGATTTTATCGGCATGACCGATCACTTCGGCTATTCCGCTCAGGATTTTGCGGTTGTTGAGTTTAATAACGATGCGGATTCCCAGTTTTCCGAAAATCTGGTCTGCCATGCTGAGCAATTCAGCTTCATTGAGGAGTGAATCGGAGCCCACAACATCAGCATCGCATTGGTAGAACTCCCGGTACCTGCCTTTCTGGGGTCTGTCGGCGCGCCATACCGGCTGCAACTGATACCTTTTGAAGGGGAATGTGATGTCGTTCCTGTGCTGTACAACGTAGCGGGCAAAGGGAACAGTCAGGTCATAACGGAGGCCTTTCTCGGTGATTTTGCCGGCCAGTTTTGCTGCATTTTCCGTGTTCAGCTCTTCTGTAGAGACTCCGGACAGAAAATCACCCGAGTTCAGGATACGGTACAGCAGTTTATCGCCCTCTTCACCATATTTTCCCAACAGGGTAGTGAGGTTCTCCATCGCGGGTGTCTCGATGGGCTGGTAGCCATATTGCTCGAAAACGCTTCGGATGGTGCTGAAAATATAGTTGCGGCGGTTCATCTCGGCGGGAGAGAAGTCGCGGGTACCTTTCGGAATGGATGGCTTCTGGCTGCTCATTGATTCATTGTTCTGCATTTTTCAGGAGTCCTTCATCAGCACTTCCCGATGCAGTAAGGCAGCAAAATTATAAATTTTCAGCCAACTTTCAGTCCTAGGGCTGCAATGAGTCCGTCAAGATAGGCTTTCACCTCCGGACTTCCTTCAACAGGTGCCCAGCTGGCGAAATTCTTGTCGGTGATGGGGACATACGGTCCGTCTTTCACTTCATAAGCCACCGATCCTGTTTCGAGGGCAATAATGCTGTGCCAGGTCCGTTCAGGGATTTCTGCGCCATAGCTGCCTTTACGGGCATCGAGGATGGTATGGTCGACGATTTCGCCTGAATCATTGAACTCCAGGATGCACAGACTGCCGCGCAGGGCAAAGAATGCTTCCCTTTTATCAGGATCTTCGTGTTTGTGCGGTCTCAGGTAAGTGCCAGGTTCCATGGCATTGAGCATTCGCTGCAGGGTGTCGTCGGGGCCATAATGAAAATTGTAATTCATCCTCAGCCTCGGTGAAACACGGGCTTTCCGGGTTACCTCATCCAGCAGTTCATCGTCGATTTTTATCATAGTACCGGTAGTTTGAGCAACCATTTTGCCAGTATGCCGGTCAGGATGGCTGCAGTAAAACTTAACATCGTGCCAATCAGAATGTATTCGGTGTTCTTACGGTTGCCGCTTTCGCGGATGTCGCCGAAGCGAAGCACCGATTTTGCTGCCACCAGAAACCCGATGGCTGAAAATTCGCCTCCAAAGATAAAGGTCAGGATGAGGATACGCTCCAGCATGCCGATGTATTTTCCTGCATCAGGCAAACCGGCAATCTGCTCACTGTCGGCCTGCCATTTGCGGGTCATCATGGAAATGATGATCCCCATGGGCCACATTACCGTCAGGTATGAAGCTGTATAAGTCCACAGATACAGGTTATTGTAAATCAAAGGAGCCGTTAAAGGTGAACATTCCCACTTAACGTAGAGCCAGGTAAAAACAACGGTGGCCACCAGATGACCGGCCTGATCCATTGCAAATACCACGGGTTTGTCGGGTGCATAGGATTTCAGGGTGTCAATCACAGCGTGTGCCAGAAAAATAAGCAGGGGTATCAGCCACTGTGACGGATAGCCCGACAACACCCACGACAACAGGCCTACGATGGCTGCATTGGCATACAGATAACCCGATCTCCATTTCAATGCCGCTCGGCTGACTATCCAAGATTTTTTCTGGAAAACAAAGTCACCGGCCAGATGTGCAATCAGCAGCCGGATAAACAGGATGACAGGTTCACTGACAGAGAAAGATTCAGGGGCCATGCTTATCACTGCGTGTTGTTTTTTATCGGTTAAAAGCCATTTTTTGCAGTTGCTGAATTATAGCCTTAGGGTATTATAATATATAATTATAACCTTATACGGCTATAATGATGTAATATAATATTAAGGGGTTATAATTATCCAATGGTTTAGTTTGCAGGTCTCAACGTAATGCGCCCTGAACTGCATGATGGCCTGCCATCCCATAGCATTGATTTTGGATGCAACTGCTGCCTGTGAGGTACCTGAAGTTGCGGCGATACCGGTTTGCGTTGCATCGTTGATCAGATCCGGAACCAGCAGTGCCTGGCGGTGGGTCCACCGCTTGACAATCACATCACAGAGGGCCAATGGTATATTCAGCTGTTGTGTTGTTTCGGCAACCGGTGTTCCAATCCGCATCAGGAAGGTTTTCCCCATCTGCTCGAGCAATCTGCCCGAAATAAAGAATGCTTCACCTGAGCTTTCAGTAATGTTTTCTCTCATGTTGCTTACAGTACCGATACCGATGGCGATCCGGCAATCGATGGCGGCACCGGATTTTGTCGGGAATGCAGCACGCAGTCCGGCCCTGATGCCCAGGGTAACATCCAGGGCTGCTACCGGATCAGTAACGAGTTGAAAACTGTCGCCCCTGAAGATACTCGACTCAAGCCGGCCTCCTTTTCGGCCGAGCAGCTCTTTCAGGTT
>CALMDN010000018.1 GCA_937864935.1 uncultured Bacteroidales bacterium | reverse complement strand
CGGTGAGATGTTGCGGCCTGATTCAATTTCGTTCCCCGAAGTGATCACATAATTTTCATCAGCTCCGACAACCGGAACATTCGGATTGGTTTTCTCTGATCCAAATTTGAGTGTTGCAGTATGCGTTGCAAAAGTAAATACCGATGTATAAGCCGGAAAGGTGAAACTTTCCTTGAATTCCATGGCTTCATCCCATGTAATGGCCCTGAAGTTCTTCGGAAGCGAGGTTTTGTTGCCCATCTGCACCCGCATTGTACGGTTTCGGATGGTAAAGGTATTGGCACCCATCATCTGAAAATTCTCCGTAAGATAATACTTTATGGCATCTATGGAGGTAAGTATGCCAACCAATGCCATGATGCCGAAAGCAATGATAAGGACAGTAAGGATACTTCTCAGCAGATGGGATCGTATTGAATCAAGGGATATTCTGATATTCTCCTTTACAAGACCAGTCATGGGAGTTTTTTTTACAAACTTACGCTTTTTCAAAATACTGCTCGCGGGGTTCAGGATTTTGGTCGTTAATGAAAACCGGAAAAAGTTGCAGGGATAACAAATAATTACAAATGAATTGCTGTGAATGGAAATGCATTTTCAAAACCGTGAAACAGCATCTTCATTAAAAGCCACTTAAAAGCTACAGATTATTTAATTTCCGAGAATCGCAGTTCGCAAGTTCGGGATAACCGGCCTTGGCAGTATAACAGCTTAACAATCAACCCCAGAGGATCAAATTTTGGTACCATAAGCCAGATCCCCGGCATCACCGAGCCCTGGAACAATATAAGCCTGAGCCGTAAGTTCATCATCGATGGCACCTACCCAGAGGGTAACATCGTCAAAAGGAAGGGTTCTCTTCAGGTATTCAACACCCTGGGTACTGGCGATCAGGGTCACAATGTGGGTATGCGAAGGTTTACCCTTGCCAATCAGTGCTTTATAACTCAAGGCAAGAGAAGCGCCAGTTGCCAGCATGGGATCCGACAGAATCACTGTGCGGTTGGTGATATCCGGACCGGAAACATACTCAACCTGAATGTTAAAATTTCCATCTTTGCTGTGCTTGCGGTAAGCCGAGATAAAGGCATTTTCAGATTTATCAAACACATCAAGCATTCCCCTGTGCAAAGGCAAACCAGCCCTGAGAATGGTTGCCAGTACAGGATAAGATTTGAGTACAGGCACTTCGGCGACACCGAGCGGAGTGGTCACCTCCTTCGTTTCATATTCCAGATGCCGGCTGATTTCATAGGCAAACAGGCTTCCAAGACGTTCCATATTAAACCGAAACCTCATACTGTCCTGTTGAACAGAAGCATCGCGGATTTCGGAGATAAACTGATTAAACACTGATGGCTGTTGACCCAGATTTCTTACCATATCAAGATTGTTCATGAATAAGCGAATGTTGTTGAAATATCAGGAGCAAGTCAATGCCCCCATTAAATCCTGAACTCATTATCAGCTGAGCTGAATAGAATGACGATCCCGGTCGTGATCAAAAGGTATAAACCGCAAAGAATCATTGACAATTGATAAAAGTTCATCAATCTTTTCCGGGCGAAGAATATGTAATGCAAATATATGCAAAATTACCAGTTTACAATAAAGATAATCAGATTTCGGCAAAGGAAAACCAAGCGGTCATTCACCCGCCGGATGCCATGATAAAAACATTTTGAAGGGTCAGCTAACAGGTACCAAGGCAGGCAAGTTCTCACTGATCATTTCCGAGCCGGCTTACGACCGATTGCCGGTACGATATACCCACAGGCAGTTTTTCATCCCCGACCACCACTGTAGAACTACTGGAATTGCTGATATATTCCCTGTTAACGATGTATGATTTGTGGATTCTGATAAAAAGGGATTTGGGCAAAACGCTCAGCATTTTATGGGTTGTTGAAGTTCCCAGTATCATGCGGTCTGTGGTAAATACCTTAACATAATTGCCGTAGCTCTGGATATACCTTATTTTGCCCGCTTCAATGGTTTCAAAATCCCCGCCGGTATTGATTTCGATCAGTTTCAGCCTGTCGGTTTCAGCACTGGCAGTAAAGATCCCCGATGAGCCAAAGCGCTCAAGAGCCCTTTTTACAGCACGGTCGAATAGCTCACGGCTGATCGGTTTAACCAGATAATCAACCACATTATATTGAAAACTATCCAATGCATAGGATGAAAATGCGGTTGTAAATATCACCATTGGTTGTTTTTCAATAGAATTCAGAACTTCAAGACCGCCCATACCAGGCAGATTGATATCCAGAAACAACAGATCAATATCTTTCTCCTGTAATATGCTGAATGCCTCTTTTCCGTCGTAAACACAGGCAACCAGCTGTAACGATGCAGTCTGATTAATAAAGTCACTCAATACCCACTGAGCAGGTTGTTCATCGTCAACAACAAGGCAATTCAGCTTT
The DNA here is from genome assembly GCA_937864935.1 of uncultured Bacteroidales bacterium. Lineage (GTDB taxonomy): Bacteria > Bacteroidota > Bacteroidia > Bacteroidales > Lentimicrobiaceae > Lentimicrobium. The sequence goes on along the minus strand of CALMDN010000018.1, from coordinate 237 downwards.
ATCGATTTCGGTTCGTCGCTCTCAAACATACTGTAAATTAATTCGTTTGTAATTCCCCAGTTCAATGGTCAGTGTTGTCTGAAACATATTACCGGTCATTCCTGTGTCAATACTAAATGCAGATGGATAGAATATTTTTAACCGCTTGGTTACAGTCCGGAGGTGATCCTCAGATTGCGCATCATTCCCTGACACTCCGGAAGACATGGTTACCAGTACCAGGCGGTGGTTTCGTTC
>CALMDN010000017.1 GCA_937864935.1 uncultured Bacteroidales bacterium | reverse complement strand
GATGGTTAACAAGTTCAAGCAATATGAAACAGCCCCCTATGTTACCGATCCGGCCTGGTTTAAAAAAGGGGTTTGCTGTTCCAACAATGCATATGCTTCACAGGTATACACCAAGCGGATAGCAGCCAATCTCATGCTGAATGAGGGTGGCTTCACCAGTGTGGATACACTGATGAGTGATGGTGATTTCTGGACAGGTACGCCATGCACCTATGATCTGGAGGATGTGACCGCAGCCATCAATGAAGGCAGAAGTTTCCTGAACTACCGCGGTGAAGGCTGGTCTTCGGGCTGGTCGGCCAACTGCTACAGTTTTCAGACTTCCGATGTAACCAGCCTCACAAACGGGCAGAAAATGCCTTTTGTAACCAGTATAGGCTGCGGTGTCGCCATGTTTGATGCCAGTGAAGGCAACTGCTTTGGCGAAGAATGGATTGAATCAGGAACCCTGACTTCCCCGAAGGGAGCCGCCTGCTTTATCGGACCAACTTCCAACACCCATACCACATACAACAATTATATTGACAGGGGAATCTATGTCGGGATGTTCCGTGAAGGTCTGGACACGCCGGGTGAAGCGATGCTGCGGGGTAAGCTTTACATGTACAATCAGTTCGGACCCTACGATTCTTATGTAGAATACCATTACAAGATTTACTGCATTCTGGGAGACCCGAGCATACACATCTGGAAAGACCTCCCACAACTGGTCACCTGTAATTATCCTACCAGTATTAATGTCGGCAACAATCATCTTCAGGTAAATGTTTCACACCTCACTTCCGGCCAGCCGGTGAGCAATGCCCAGGTGTGTATCACCGGTGCTGAATTGTTTGCCACCGCCTATACCAACGAACAAGGCATTGCTTTCATCGACTGTATTCCGGAAGATGAAGAGACCCTCACCCTGATAGTGAGGGGTGGCAATGTGATTCCTTTCCAGGGGCAGATCGTTGTGACAAGGCCTGCCGAACTGGTGATGCCTCAAGGCAATCCTGCTACCGATGACCTCGACGGAAACAATGACGGCCTGTTGAACCCCGGCGAGCTTTGTTCGATCAGCTTCGTGCTTAAAAACTGGGGAAGCGGAACCGCTTCCAACGTTCAGGGAGTGCTTACTACCCTGACACCTGAGTTTGCCGACGTCGTCAGTACCAACCCGGTAAACTTCGGAAACATTGCATCCGGGAGTACGGGTTCCGGTTCTCCGTTTGAGTTTCACATCAACGCCAGTTGTCCGGTTGGTGCAACATTGAGATTCAACCTGCATCTTACCAGTACCAGTTCTTCCTGGGATTATGTATTTGAAACCACTGTCAACGGATGCGACTTGAGAATCAATCAATTTGTAGTTCATGATTTTGGTTCTGATCATCCGGATTACAGGCTGAACCCGGGTGAATCGGCTGCCATTGTCCTGCTTGTTGAAAATACCGGACTGGATGCAGCACCGGGCGTTACAGGAATACTGGCCAGCAGCAGCCCATTCATCACCATCACCGACGAATATGGCGTTTTCGGCAGCCTGAGTGCGCAGGATACAGCTACCAATGAAATCAACTACTTCAAAATTGTTGTTTCGCCGGATTGCCCTGCCGATACCATCGCTGATTTTACAGTTCTGTTCTCCACAAGCAATGGACTGTATCCGTTCCAGACCGAGGGTACATTTTCAATTCCGGTTTCAAGGCTCACCGTTTCTGATTATACCGGACCAGATGAATATGGATATTATGCTTATGAGAACGGCGATTCATTCTACGATGAGACCCCGGTATATGAATGGACAGAAATCAATGGGATTGGAACGGCTCTTCCCGGAGTCAATGCATCGGAATATACCCGCACTGTGAACCTGCCTTTCAGTTTCAGGTATTATGGTGCTGCTTACACCCAGATCCGGGTCAGTACCGATGGCTGGATCGCTTTCGGATCAGGAAACCAGACCAATCCGGTCAATATTGAGCTTCCGAATGACGACAACGTAAACAACATGGTTGCAGTTTTATGGGATAACCTGTTCGATATGGATTTCACCAACGGTCAGATCTATACTTTCCACGATCAGTTAGGCAAACGGTTTATTGTCGAGTGGGACATGGTAACGATCAGTTCGACAGGCGATAAGGAAGGATGGGCCAAGTTCCAGGTCATATTGTATGATCCGGCATTTAACAATACCCTGACCAACGACGGAGAAATCATACTGCAGTACCAGAGGGCTGATCTCACTTCAAGCTGCACCATCGGTATTGAGAACAACACCTTGTACACCGGTATTCAGTATGTTTACGACGATGTATATGATCCCGCCGCTTCACCAATAATTCCCGGCAGGGCCATTAAATTCACCACCGATCCGCCATTCGGAACGATCATTACCTCAACCGGTGAGGACAAGTATTCAGAGCAGGGTAAGGATTTTCTCGGGGCAGCTCAGCCAAATCCGTTCATCAGCCAAACGGTGATCCATTACCATATGGCAGAACCCGGCCCGGCTTTGCTTGAGATATACAATGCCGAAGGGAAACTGATAAAGGTGCTTGCAGATGGAAACCAGACAGCCGGAGATCATTCGGTGGCTTGGGATGGCACTGATCAGCAAGGGATTGACGTAAGCAGCGGACTCTATATCCTTCGTCTGAAGACGGAGAATGATTTAACAGCCCGAAAGGTAGTCAGAACGAAATAAAACCCCAGGTCTGAATTCCCCATCGGTGTCATGTACAGTTCCTACGTTATTCTGTTTGTAATTATTCTGATCATTATTGCAGGAATTGTTGAGTTTTTCCGGCACCAGAGCCGCATAAATTCAATTCCGGTCAGAATTCATGTAAACGGTACCCGGGGCAAATCAAGCGTAACCCGGTTGATCGGTGCAGGATTAAGGGCAGGGGGAATAAACTGTATTACCAAGGTAACCGGAACTTTCCCCAGACTGATACTGGAAGACGGCACGGAAACCTACATTCACAGGAAGTCATCGGCCAACATCATTGAACAGCTTTCGATTGTGAAGTACGCTGCTTCGCGGAAGGCCGGTGCACTGGTTATGGAGTGTATGGCTCTTCAGCCTATATATCAGTCGATCACAGAGAACAAAATGATCCATTCGAACATTGGGGTTATGACCAATGTGCGGCTCGACCACATTGAGATCATGGGCAGAACCTTGCCTGAAATCGCTGAATGTATGGGCAGGACAATTCCAAAGGGCCAGCACCTGTTCTCTTCTGAAAACGTAATTCCTGACGTGCTGCAGAAAATCGCAGATAAGAAAAAAACTACCACACATTTTATTGACCCTCAAACGGTTAGTCCGGATGAGATGAACAGCTTCTCCTATATTGAACACCGCGAAAACGTTTCTCTGGCCCTGGCAGTCTGCCTTCACCTTGGAATATCGCGGGAAGTAGCACTGAAAGGGATGTATGAAGCCGTTCCCGATGCGGGTGTACTCACGAGGACCGAGGTTAAGACAACAGATAAGGTTTTGTTTTTTTACAATGTATTTGCTGCCAACGATCCGGATTCATCGCTCCTTATCTGGCGAAAAATAAGGGATGAGGGCGGGCTGGAAGGCTCCAGGGTTGTTTTGCTGAATACACGCCAGGATCGGCTCGACAGGGCGCGTCAATTGTCTGAAATGATTGCCGTTAGGATCGGTGAAGAGACCGATTTTCTGATACTTATGGGTGAATCGGGTGAAGTTGTTGAAAGTATGTGTGTGGGTTACGGATTTCCGAAGAAGAAGATTATCAACCTTGGCTTTACGGGTCCTGAAAATGTTTTTGATACAGTAATCTCGATTACCCAGAATACATCCACTGTTTTCGCCATCGGCAATATGGGTGGCATGGGAGCCGCCACCGTTGAGTTTTTTGAACACAAAAGCAAATTGCTATGATTGAACTTGCCATCACACTCGGACTGATTCTCAGTCTGCTATCCTATGAGGTCTTCGGTTTGGCAGCCGGAGGCATTGTTGTACCCGGCTATATCGCTCTGCAGTTATCTCACCCCGACCGGTTCATCGGTACACTGGCGGTAGCCCTGGTAACATTTCTGGTGATTAAAGCCCTGGGACAATACACCTTTCTGTACGGCAGGCGTCAGATGGTGCTGAGTCTGCTGATCGGCTGTCTGCTGGCCAATTTCTCGAGAGAATTTCTCACTGTCAATATCTCCGCAACCACCATGGAATTGCAGGCCGTTGGCTGGGTAATTCCAGGCTTACTGGCCCATTGGTTTGCAAAACAGGGAATTTTCAAAACCATCAGTGTGCTGTTTGTCTCCTCAGTTCTTGTAAGGCTGATCATCATTCTGCTGTTTGCAGGAGCTTTACTTCCGGAATAATTCAATATCAGCGGGCATGTTAATCAACAGGGCTAAATCAAATATTGTACTGGGGCTGATCGGCCTTCTGTCACTTTTTGCCTTTATTGCGGTTGAAAACAGCAAGAAAGAGGTCAAACAGCAATGGTATACCGAAAAACTGAAAGCGGCACAGCTCTCGCAGGAGGCTGCTGCCTGCCTGAAAGGTTTCAGGCTTCAGGAAGGGGTATTCATTGAAGAAGTCAACGATCCCAACCAGACCGCACTCATCGGGCAGGAATATACACAGATTACCACCGACCGGGGTTACATTGAAGCCAAATTGTCGTCGTTAAACCCGAACTTTGCAGCCGTTATCGTTCAATACATGAAAGATGCCGGGCTTGAAGAAAACGATCAGGTTGCCGTGGCATTTACCGGTTCATTTCCGGCAATGAACATCTCGGTGCTGGCTGCCATTGAAGTATTGAAACTGAAACCCGTCATTATTTCATCTGTCGGATCATCAAACTTCGGAGCGAATGACCCCTTCTTTACCTGGCTTGATATGGAATCGGTACTTTTCAATTCCGGAATTTTCCACCATAAGTCAGTGGCTGCTTCGATTGGCGGAGGCTCCGATGCCGGTACAGGCCTCAGTCCTGAAGGCAGGGAACTCATTCTGAAAGCAATAGAACGTAACGGCGCTGAACTGATACAGGAAGACCACCTTGAAAAAAGCATTCAGAAACGCATGAAGTTGTATGAACTTCACAGCAAGGGAAAATCCGTCAAAGCATACATCAATGTAGGAGGAGGAATCGCCAGTCTGGGTCACACCGTTAACTCCGGATTGATACCAACAGGCCTGGTGAGAAAACTACCTTCAAAAAACTACCCGGTCCGCGGGGTCATTGTGAGAATGGGACAAAAAGGTATCCCTGTGATTCAGCTCGTCAACATCAAAGAGATGCTGAAACAGTATGATTTACCTTTCAATCCGGTTCCTTTGCCTGAACCCGGACAGGGGGGAATTTTCATCAGCAGGAAGTATGATTTGTGGGTTACTTCGATCACAACCTTTGTTCTGGTGGTGGTTATCGTACTCATTTACCTTGCTGAAAGAAAAGTACACAGACTCGGAACCGATGTTGTACCTTCCCCCGTGCATGCTCTCAACGACAAGCGCTCAAATGATGCGGGAATGGAAATTTAAGCCTTTGCCTGAACACCAGTTCGGAGATTGTTGCCCATACATCAGACAATCTTTCAAAAAATAACCTCCTCCCTGATGGTGGGAGCAATTTAAAAAAAAGTGATTGAAATACCTCAACCGACAACCCTGATGAAAAAAAATCAAATCCTGCTGGTCACCTTTTTACTGATGGCTGCAGTGGCCTTTTCACAAGCAAAACCTAAACACAGATACCTTAAACCTGTGAATGCAGGGAAAGGCGTTACGGTGATTATTGATGGAAAATCAAAGGATTATTACCCGCTTCATCAAACGGCATTGACCGAAATAAAGCTGACCGGTCCGGGAAAGCTTAAAGTGCTTACCCGCTGTAAATTCGCCCCAGGCCAGACTGGTAAAATAAAGTATGAAATCTATTACGTGATTGATGGAGGCAAACCGGCTCTTTTCAAAGCGGCCAATGTTACCAGGTCAATAGAAGCAGCATATCTCAAGGGTGCAGATGGTGTCCCTGGCCAGTTGCGTGAATTTGAAATTGAGCTCGGACCCGGGCAGCACAGCATTTCTTTCAGGGTTGGTAAAAACAAATCACCGGTTGCCGCCAGGTTTGCTTTCACTCCTACGAAAAGCAAAAAGCAGGACTGGATTGCCATGAATCCCGCGAATCCTTTCGAGGTTGTTGAGCTGGTTTCCAGAGAGAGTGTCCTGAGTTATTTCAGGTTCTCGCCTGAGCTGCCGCTCAAAGTTACCCTCAACGGTCCGACTGAACTACAGGTGCTTACCAGGGCTGAATTCAGGTACAACATGCGCGGGGCAATTCACTACCGGGTACAGGTTAAACTGGATGGCAGAATCATCAATACTTACCAGCTATGCAGCCGGAAATCGGAAACCACAACCTACAAAAACAACAGCCAGCTGATCCCGGGCAAAGGCAATGAATTTGTGATTCTCGTTCCCAAAGGGAAGCATACCATAGAACTTGTTCCACTCGATAAAGACAAGAACACCATCCTGGGGCGGTTTATGATTCCGGCCGGCAGTGTGAAGCCGTCAAAGCAACCTGATAAATAAACTAAAATCCGCAGCGCGCCAAGCTTATGAAACATCTTAATTCAGCCTTCATAACCGGAAGATTGTGTGTATTGGTGGCTTGCCTGTTTTTATTGAAGTCATCCACAGCTTCAGCCACTCCGGTCCCGGAGACCGGAAAAAAAACCAGTCCGGCACTGAATTTGTCGTTCGGAATAAAATCGATGTACGACGACAATATCCTGAAGTATTCAGATGAATACATCAGGCGTTTTCTGAATCAGGAAGACAAAGGCCGTTTCAGGATTGAGACGTATGATGACCTGGTGGTGATACCGGAAATACAGCTGAATGCAACATTCCGCTTTATCAAAGGGCTGAATACCACCCTGAATGCTGAATACAGACTGAATAGTTTCATTGTTAACCATGTTAAAAGTCGCAGTTATTTTGCCTTCGGAATAAGACAATACTTTACGAAAAAGGCAAGTTTTAAGCTATCTTACAGCTACATTCCCGATTTCTATATCAGACACTTCAGAGACGATGACTGGGTGGATGTAATCGGTTATACACCAGAGAGTTTCAAACCTTTCTCATTTTCGAAAAATGACTATGGTCTGGAGGTACAGCATATGTTCCTGAAGAAAACCCGCCTGCGCTACTCCCTTGAATATGCACAGTATTATTACAATCAGCATTTTACGGAATACGACTGTAACAACATCGGAGTTGAAGTGAACCTCAGACAATCAGTGAGCAAACATCTGAAAGTGGAACTGGGTTATGCCTATACCCAATCGGAAGCCAAAGGTTATGATGAACCCGGAGAAACCCGCCTGCAGTCTGACGATTCCGATGGTTCAAACAACGACAATCTGTTCCTGATCAGGGCATTGATCGACATGCCCGACATCGGGAAGCTGAAAAACCGGCTGGATGCCAAATGTGAAACCGGACTCAGGTATTATACCTCCGGCAAATCACCGGATCAGGATAAACTTCACGTCGGCCGAACAGATCATAACCTCATGCTGGGCGGGTCCTATGAAGTTGAATTGTCTGATGCAATGGAACTTGCATTGTACTACAACTGGTATCATCGCAGATCCGACACTGAAGTCGTGGAAAACAAGCCCCTGATCTCCATGGAAAAGGATTATGATCAGCATCAGATCGGACTGGCATTTACCTATAAACTAAAGTTTTAATTCTGTTTTTAAACTGGGATTTTTTAACCCGAACCAAAATTGAGCCATGAAAGCAGTCAAGTTTTTCTTTTTTCTGATAACCGGAATTGCCCTGATGTCGGGCTGTGGTAAGCCAAATGAACCTGAAATCCCGGAGACACCGGATATTTCAGGCAACTACAAAATTGTCGGCAGGGTCGCCACCAGCGGATTTGCACAGGATCTGGTTTTAGACGATGGCTTGCTGTATATTGCCCAGGGTGAAGGCGGGCTTTACATTGTTGACGTTTCGTCTCCGGAAAATCCGGAGGTTGTCTCGCAGCTTACGGAAGACGTTCGCGGATATTCCACCCGGATCATTAAACAGGATTCTGTGGTCTACCTGGCTGCAGGTTCATTCGGGCTTACAGTGGTAAATGTTTCCAAGCCGGAACTACCCTTTGTAACTGTATCCAACCTGAACATGAAACCAGCCAAAAACCTGCACATAATGGGGAAATACCTGCTTTCGGCCATCAGCGAGCAGGGAGTGAAAATAGCTGAGATCAGCTATCCGGAACAGCCTGACATCAGGGGATCGATATCAACCAAAGGTTATGCAACGGGATTAACCACCACTTCCGATACCTCCCTCCTCTTTGTTTCCTGCGGGGAGATGGGACTTTCGGTGTTCGATATTTCCGATTTCCAGGATGGTTATCCCAGTACCATTCCTGCCGGCTGGTGCGATACTCCCGGGTATGCCGAAGCCGTGGTACTGGATGAATCCCGGTCTCTCGCTTTTATGAGCTGCGGATATTCCGGACTGCAGATCCTCAGTTATGCTGATACATCCAACGTGCACATCGTCGGAAACTATGCGGCAGACGGCTATGCCAAGGACCTTATTCTGGATAACAACAAGATCTATATGACAACGCAGAAGGGTGGACTGCTTATTCTGGATGTATCCGTGCCTTCCGGCCCAAAGCTGCTGGGAACCGTGTTGACTTCCTATGCACAAGGGATCACTTCCGACAACAAATACATTTACCTTGCCGATGAAGAAGAGGGCCTGATTGTTGTCGCAAAACCCTGATCCCAGTTTCCTGTATTGAACGTTCCGGTTCAGCTAGCCATTGAGAATCAGAAAATGCTTAATTTCAGCGTTTCTGATTCTGAATTTCAGGGAACAACCATTTTGAAGTAAATTTACCATGCACCAGCCTTCCGGACGATTTTTCACGATGTTCATCAGCCTGATGCTGGCCCTGGTAAGCACTGCCTGTAAAGAAAGTGATCCGGAGCCCAGTCCTGAACCAGCGCCGGAAAAGTTTATCATCCGGGCGGCTGACCTCTCGTTTTTGCCGGAGATTGAGCAGTCAGGCACTGTTCTATACAATCAGGCCGGTAATGCAGAAGATATGCTGACAACCCTGAAGAATGCCGGGATGAATACTGTAAGAATCAGGCTATGGAAAGATCCGGTCGACGGACATTCTGGATTTGCCGAGGTAAAAGCCTTTGCAAACAGGGTGAGGCAGATGGGACTGAAAGTGTGGCTTACCGTGCATTACTCCGACACCTGGGCCGATCCCGGGCACCAGGTTCCTCCGGCAGCATGGAAAGACCTCGGTTTCTACCTGCTCAAAGACAGCCTCTATCAATACACAGCATCGGTTGTCAGGGCTATTGATAGAGGCTGTCTTTGAGCAGGTAGAAACCGAGGTCTTTCCATGC
>CALMDN010000016.1 GCA_937864935.1 uncultured Bacteroidales bacterium | reverse complement strand
TGTTTATCAGGAGTGTTCTCCTCGAGGGCCAAACCTTTTTCTGCATTGCTGATGGCTTCATCCCATTTTGACAGTTTATTGTAGGATAATGCATAAAGGTAGTAGGCTTCAACATTGTTATCTTCATATTTGACGGATTCATCAACATTGGAAATAACCTGTGCAAAAGTTCCTTTTTTGAAAGCAGCATTGGCTTTTCTGATGAACTCGCTGGACATGCTTTTTTTAGCAGAAGCAACAGTTTTATCGTCACCGGATGCCACACCTGTTTCAATTGCCTTATCCATAGCTGACTTCATTTCGTCAAATTTCTCCTGTTTCTTAAATACCAGTCCCTTGCTCAAATAAGCTTTTGAGAAACCTGCATCATAGGAAATGGCTTTGTCAAAAGAAGCAATCGCTTCAGGTAGCTTGTTTTCTTTTAATTCGGCACTTCCTTTGGCGAGGTACAATTTGGGCAATAAATCATCTGCTTTGGCCTGTGTTGGGGCATCGTTGTATTTAACTGCATAGTCATGGGCCTTGATAAAACCGGCAATGGCTTCATCAAGCTTCTTGTCCTTGTACAATGAGGTTGCATAATTGTATTGAAGCAGTGGTATCTGGCTTTCGGCTGTTTTTTTGATTTCTTCAGCTTCAGGACCAATCTTTGCGGCAATGTCTGCAGCGCTTAAAAGGGATTCTATAGCTTTCGGTAAATCAGTAGAAGAGAGCTCTACGCCTTTATTGTATGCATTTGTAGCTTCTTCCATGGTCTGACTGAAAGATTGTTTTACAAATGACGACATTACGAAGGCAAAGAGCAGAAGAGAAAATTTCAACGCGTGTTTCATTGCAGAAGTTTTATTGTTAATAATGAATTTAACGAGGCAAATATATTGAATTGTCAATAAAAATCATGCCAAAAAATGTCAAAAACTGTATATGAAGAATGGTCCGGCAGACCAGATCTTTTCCCATAACGACCTGTTTGGGTTTACACCAGCAGGGAATGGAGTTGTTTTTCATTGTGTTATTGACTGAGCATGGAGCACATATTTTTTACTTAATGACAATTGTTTTTCGCTGCCGGATTTTCTTGGACTATTGAAAAATATTATACATTTGCAATGCTAAAAACCTTTTTTCTTATGAAAAGCAATATTGTTAAGATTGTTCTGGCAGTAGTGGTTATCGTGTTGGGCTACCTGCTTTATTCATCCATAATGAAACCAATTCGTTTTCAGGAAGAACTGACCAAGCGGAATGGACAGATTGTTGAGAAGCTTAAAGATATCAGGACTGCGCAGACTTTCTTCAAGCAGTTCAACAACAGGTATACCAGCAGTTTTGATAGTCTTTTCGCATTTCTGCAGACAGGAAAGATTCCGGTAGTTAAGATGATCCCGGATCCTACCGATACTACTTTTTCACGCACTATCAACGATACAATCGGATTTATTGCAATTGCTGACTCTCTGTATTCAAAGCGACCAGGTTTCAAGCTGGAAGATATGTCGGTTATTCCATTCAGCGATGGTCGGAAGTTTGAAATGAAAACAGCCAAAATAGACAAAGGAGGAACGATGGTCAGTGTTCTTGAGATTCTTGTTCCTTATGAATATTATCTTTTCGACCTCGATCAGCAGGATGTTGTTAACCTTGCCAAAAGGCAAACTGACATGAACCGCTATCCGGGTATTAAGCTGGGTTCACTTCAGGAAGCATCCACAGACGGAAACTGGGAATAAACTTTCAACATATGATGGCAGGCGGATTCCTGACACAGGTCAATCATTACGACCGTTTATTTGATCAGGAACTTACCAGCCAGTACAACTTGTCCATCCGGATCAACCCGGATGGACTTTCTTTTTCTGTATACGCTCCTTTTCTGTCACGATTTATCGGACTCGAATCGGTGAAGTTTACCGGATACGATGGTTTGTCGTCCAATCTCCCTTCCGAAGCGAATGCAGAGGCCATCAGTGATTTCCTGAACCAGCATCCCTGGATAAAGAACCCCTTCAGGCAAACCTGTGTGATTGTATGCAGTCAGGTGTACACGATGGTGCCCCATGTTCTGTACAATGAGCAGGAAAAGAAAACTTACCTGTCATTCGTGCATCAATCTGTTAATCCTGAAACAGTGTCTGCACAGTTTCTGAATTCAGCAGAAGCCTGGGTGGTTTATGGGATGTCGCAGAATCTGTTTCATACCCTGAAGCCCATAACCGGCAATGCAGGTATGATTCATCACGCGGGTGCTTACATCGAAACGGTTTTACCGCGTTACAGACATTCGCAGCTGCAGAACCCGGTTTTCGTCAACATTAACACAGAATTCTTTGATATTGTGATACTTGGAGAAGGAAAACTCCGGTACTGCAACTCCTTTTCATGGAAGACCAGCGAGGATGTTTCGTATTTTCTGATATTTGTACTTGATCAGCTGGGGCTGAACCCGGAGAATGTGCAGGTGTTGCTTTCGGGTGATGTGAGTCCTGACTCCAACCTTTTCAGCCTTTTGTATCGCTACATCAGGCATATTTCATTCATTAAAGGAGCTGAACCAGTCAAGGGTGGCTTATTGCTGCCCGATGAAGCTGAGTTCAGGTTTGTTGACATCTTAAACCCGGCATTGTGCGCATTGTAAGCGGTACCCATAAAAGCAGGCAGATACATGCTCCCAAAAATCTGCCGGTGCGGCCAACCACTGACCTGGCCAAGGAAGCACTTTTTAATATACTCGTCAACAATTTCGACTTAACAGAAGTTACTGTTCTGGATCTCTTTGCCGGTACGGGTAATATTTCTTATGAGTTTGCTTCCCGGGGTGCCATCGGGGTTACCTGTATCGACACAGATCTCAGGTGTATTGACTTTATCAGGCAGACTGCAAAGAACCTTGGTTTTGAAGCTTTTCTCTCCTTCAGAAGCGATGCCTTCAGGTACCTCAGGCATTGTGAAAACACGTATGATATCATTTTTTGTGATCCTCCCTATGAACTTGAAGGTATAGAAGCGATACCTCAGATTGTATTCGAAAGAAGGCTGTTGAAGGAAGACGGGTGGTTGGTGCTGGAACATTCACGTGAGCATGTTTTTTCTGCCATGCCGGGCTTTTATCAGCACAGAAAATACGGGAAGGTAAACTTCAGCATTTTTTCTGCCGCTGGTAAAGCAGACGAGCAAGAAAGCTCTTCAGAATCTGAAGGTTAGATTTTCGGAAGTTTCACAGCATCCGGGATGAAGATACTCACATCGCCGCCGTTTTTGTGTACATCCCTCACAATGGAGGAGTTGATGGAGGTGTACTCAGGTGTTGTCAGCAGGAAGATGGTTTCAATCCCCGGTGAAAGTTTTTTGTTTACCTGTCCGACGGTTCTTTCAAATTCAAAATCTGCGGAGGTCCTGAGTCCCCTAAGGATGAAGGTAGCATCGGAAAGCCGGCAGAAATCAACTGTTAAACCCGTGTAGCTTTCCACTTTAATGGAAGGCGAATCAGCAAATACCTCCCTGATCCAGCGGATGCGGTCTTCAACCCTGAAATAGCTTTTCTTTTCTATGTTGAGCCCTACGGCAACAATAATTTCATCGAAAAGGGGCATTGCCCTGCGGATGATGTTTTCATGTCCTCTGGTGATGGGGTCGAATGATCCCGGGAAAACTGCCCGTTTTATCATGGCTGAGAATTGGTTGACAACACAAAGATAACAACAATCATTTGAAGGTATTATAAAAAGGCCATTTCACTGCGGATCAGGTTTTGCAGTGAAGCATAGGTGTTATTGAGTATCTGGCTGAATCCGGGTGCTGCCAGCCATACCGCTTCTTCAATCCCTTCGCCGGTTTGCGGAAAGGGCAGAACCGAACCGGTGTAATGCATACGGTACCAGTGGGTTTTCTTTAAAATCAGCTTTCCTTTATGATCATAAATATGATAGGTAGGGTTGAGTTCAGCAACAATACTGTCAGCCGGAATTCCGGTTTCTTCTGCAACCTCACGCAAAGCTGCTTCCCGGGGGTGCTCTCCCGATTCGATTTTTCCTTTTGGCAGGTCCCACCTTCCGAACCTGTAGATGAACAGCGCTTCGCGATTTCGGTTTGTGACGAATCCTCCGGCGGCTTCCAGCATTCTGAACCCGGAAGCAAAGGTTCTGAATTGTTTTTCAGGACTGTCATTGCCAGTCAGAAACAGCATATCGAAATCGCCGGATTCTGAAAATTCTGAAAATAAATTCATCATTTTTTTTACAGCCGTAGTCTCCAGAACCATTGTTCTGGAAGTGGTTCCATGAACCGGGGTGTTGCCAAAGATTTTGACCGGCTTCTCATTAACAAAAACTTCGTACATTTGCGACATGAGTAAAAATGAATCAGTAGCGCTTGATACAGCGGAATTCTTATTGCAAATAAAGGCAATAAAATTAGACAAAGACCATCCCTTTACCTGGAGTTCAGGGATAATTTCGCCCATTTACTGCGACAACCGTAAAATACTTGCTTATCCAAAGGTTCGCACTTTTGTAAGGCAGGAATTTGCCCGGCTCATTGCTGAAGAGTATGGTTCAATTGATCTGATTGCCGGCGTGGCAACAGGGGCTATCGCTATCGGAGCCCTGGTTGCGCAGGAGCTGGGTCTGCCTTTTGCATATGTGCGTTCTTCCAAGAAGGAGCATGGCCTCACCAACCAGATTGAAGGTGTTGTAGAGTCAGGGCAATCGGTTGTGGTCATTGAAGATCTGGTTTCTACAGGCAAGAGCAGTCTTGCAGCTGTTACCGCCCTTCGTGAAGCCGGCTGTAACGTAAAAGGGATGGTAGCCATCTTTACCTACGGTCTGAATGCAGCAGCGGAAAATTTCAAAAAGGAGAACTGCAGCCTGCACACCCTGACTGATTACAACAGTCTGATCAGTCTGGCACAGCAAAAGAATTATATCAAAGAATCAGACAAGCAGTCACTCATCAGCTGGCGGGAAAACCCCGAAGCCTGGGGCAAATAATTTCAAACTATGGCTAGTTTTAAAAGTGATTTGCTCACCATTGAGCGACCGGATAGCTTTGTATTCAGCTTTTTATCAGATTTCAACAATTTCAGTCAACTGATGCCTCCGCAGGTTACCGACTGGCAGTCGGATGGAGAAAGCTGCAGTTTCAACATCCAGAATATGGCGACCCTCGGCATGCGCTACAGTAACAAACAGCCGAACAATCTGATCAGCATTGTTTCTGACGGAAAGGTGCCGTTTAACTTTAATCTTCAGTGTGCCATTGATGCCCGGGGGGAGAAAGCATGCGATGTAGTGCTTGAACTGAATGCCGATCTTAATCCCATGATGATGATGATGGCATCCAGGCCTTTGGCAAATTTTGTAAACATCCTGGCACAGAAACTCAGGGAAATCTGCGAGTCGGGCCGTATTTAAGCCTGCAGCTTTTCCGGTTTACGACGGGGTACATCCGTACTTTCTTGACAGACTAAAGTCCATAAATTAAGCAGGCCAGCTGATTAACTGTGAAGAAACCGGATTTCATGCAGCCCACACGTTATCACCGATCCTTCCTTATCGATTAACCTCAGCATTCCGTAATCAGCCAGTCCGGTAATGGTGGCCTCTTTTAATTCGTCCCTGATGATGTACATGGTGGTCTGGTTTAAGCGGTAGAATCTTTCGAGATAGGCTTTGTCAATCACTTCATTTTTTGATTGCATCAGCAAATCATACCAGTAGCCAAGCTGAATATGCCAATCTGTCAGTACCTTCTGAAGCGGGGCATCCGACCCTGTGAGCATTTTCAGGGAAATGGCCGGCGGGGTGTATTTTTTAAAAGCCGTCTGGTTCACGTTCAGGCCCAAACCGGCAACGGTGCGGGTAATGTAATTTCCTGAAACTTCATTGTTTATAAGTATTCCTGCAATTTTTCTATCATTGATGTAAATATCGTTCGGCCATTTGATTTCAGGCTGAAAGGGTAAACCGTAGGTTTTGAGCAGGCTGCAGACCGAAAGGGCTACAATCTTGGTGAGCATGAACTGCTGTTCAGCCTTCAGAAAATCAGGATAAAGTACAGCACTGGCCGTGATGTTTTTCCCTGGCTGGCTTTCCCAATGGTTGTTTCCCTGTCCTTTGCCATGCGTTTGATTATAGGTATATATGAGGGATCCCTCCGGCAGATTGGCAGATTTCAAAAGGTTGATTGCAGAGAGGTTGGTTGATTCCGCTGTCTGCAACAGAAGGAGTTCAGCGTCAGTAAAAGGCATAGAATTGAGTTGCTACCATTGAAAAACTGCCAACTTTTAATCGGTACAATTGTTGATAACGAATCCAGGTTAAAAGTGTAATTTATTCTGCTTCCTGTTTTACAGGTGAGAAAGGGTAATGAACAACCGTGAATTATATTTTTAACTTTGCAAAAATAAAACAATCAGCCTATGGCCGTTAAAAAAGAAAAGTCAGCATCAGAAATGTTGGCAGCAATCGTTGTTCAGGGAATTTTCGAAAAACTGGGCGAGGAGGTTGTGCAGATTGATCTGCGCCAAATCAATAATTCAATTGCTGATTTTTTCATTGTCTGTCACGGGAAATCCCGCAATCAGGTGGAAGCTATTGCAGATTCAGTGCAGATGGAAGTGAAAAAGGCCATTGGTATCAATGTCTGGAAGAAAGAAGGTTTTGAAAACGCAGAGTGGGTATTGCTTGATTACTTTGATGTTGTAGTTCATATTTTTCAGGAACCCAACCGGCGTTTCTACCGGCTGGAGGAACTATGGGCTGATGCAGACATTACCAGATGTAATCCGGCTTTACCTGCAAAAAAGATAACTAAGAAAAAAACTTCGGCTGACGCCTGAACGAATTATGAACGAAAACAACGACAAGAAATCTGACAATGGATTTGGCAAGCCGAAGAATGGCAAGCCTAAATTCAATTACATGTGGATATATGCACTGCTTGCCATTCTGATTATTGGTTTGCAGTTTTTTGGATCGTGGGGTGAATCCCCGAAACAGATTGGCTGGGGAGAGGTAAAAACCATGGTCACCAACCAGGACATTGAACGCCTTGTATTGGTGAACAAAGAGTTTGCTGAAATTTACATTAAAAAGGAGAAGTTCAAACTCGACAAATACAAAAACCTGAAGCCCACCGACAGTTTTGGAGCAAGCAGGCCGCAGTTTGTATATAACATCGGATCGGTTGAAACTTTTGAAAAAGACTTTGCTGAAATTCAGCAAGGGGTTGAGAAACCGGTATACATTGAGAACCTCACCCGACGCAATGTCTGGGGTGATGCCCTCTCGTGGATTTTACCGGTAGCCCTGCTGGTTGGTGCATGGTTTTTCATCATGCGGATGATGAGCAGGGGATCGGGTGGCGGAGGTCAGATCTTCAATATCGGCAAATCCAAAGCCCAGCTTTTCGATAAGGACACCCATGTGAACGTGAATTTCTCTGATGTAGCCGGGCTTGATGAAGCCAAGGTTGAGATCATGGAAATCGTTGATTTCCTTAAGAATCCGAAGAAATATACAACCCTGGGAGGTAAAATACCCAAAGGTGCGCTGCTTGTGGGGCCTCCGGGGACCGGTAAAACCTTGCTGGCAAAAGCAGTTGCCGGTGAAGCCAAGGTGCCGTTCTTCTCGCTCTCAGGTTCCGATTTCGTAGAGATGTTTGTCGGGGTAGGAGCTTCCAGGGTGCGCGATCTGTTCAAGCAGGCCAAGGAAAAATCGCCCTGTATCATCTTTATTGATGAAATAGATGCCATCGGAAGAGCCAGGGGGCGCAACCAGATCACAGGGGCAAATGATGAGCGCGAAAATACGCTGAACCAGTTGCTTACAGAAATGGATGGTTTCGCTACCAATGCAGGTGTCATTATCCTGGCAGCCACCAACCGGGCCGATATACTTGACAGGGCCTTGTTGCGGGCCGGAAGGTTCGACCGCCAGATATTGGTTGAATTGCCTGACCTTGAAGAACGCAAAGCGATTTTCAAGGTACACATGAAGCCTTTGAAAACCGATATTTCAGTTGATTCAGATTTTCTTGCCAAACAAACCCCCGGCTTCTCCGGAGCTGACATCGCCAATGTCTGCAACGAGTCGGCACTCATTGCTGCCCGTCGCAACAAAGCTGAAATCGGCCGTCAGGATTTTATTGATGCAATTGACCGCATTGTTGGAGGGCTTGAAAAGAGAAATAAAATCATATCCCCGCAGGAAAAAAAGGTGATTGCCTTCCATGAAGCCGGTCACGCCGCCACCAGCTGGATGCTTGAGTTTGCACATCCATTGGTTAAAGTAACCATTGTTCCCCGTGGGAAAGCCCTGGGCGCAGCCTGGTACCTGCCCGAAGAACGGCAGATTACCACTTTTGAGCAGATGTTTGATGAACTCACTGCTACCCTGGCTGGAAGAGCCTCTGAGGAGATCATTTTCGGCAAGGTTTCAACCGGGGCCCTCAACGACCTCGAAAAAGTTACCAAGCAAGCTTATGCCATGGTGGTTTATTTCGGACTGAACAAGGAAGTTGGGAATGTAAGCTATTACGACTCTACGGGGCAGCAGGAGTATTCCTTCAGCAAACCCTACAGCGAAGCCACCGCTGAGCTTATTGATCAGGAAATTAAGAAGATTGTTGAGAAAGCCTACGAAAGGGCTAAAACAATACTGACAGAGAACCGTGACAAGCTTGAGCAACTGGCCGATATCCTTTTAAAGAAAGAGGTGATTTTCAGGGAAGATCTGGAAAACATCTTTGGTAAGAGACCTTTTGATGAGCACCTGATTGCTGATATGAAATCAGTTACAGATATTGGCGCCGGAGATGCCGGTGCTGTGGCGGAAGTTGAACAACCACAGGTTAAGCATGAGGTTGCTGGTGCTGAACCTGACAAAGGATCGCCGGATGAAAAGCCGAAATAAACTGATTTCAAAGCCTGACCATATCAAAGAAAGCACCACCCGGGAGAAAGTGCTTAAGAATATCCGTCATGCCCTGATTGATCCTTCCGACAATCCATTTCCGGATGTCGAATATGAATCAGATATTTATCAACCCATGCCCGAGGAGCATGATGTGAATTTTGCCGTAGAATTTGCTAAAACCGGAGGTAAGTTTGTTTATTGTGCCTCTGCACCGGATATGCTGGTAAAAGTGAAGGCAGTATTTAACGACAGGGGCTGGACCGAAGCGTGGAGCAATGAGGATTCCCTCACCGGATTGCTCAATCATGCCGGGGTGCTTGCCATTCGACCGAATCAGGGGGTTGAAATGATGAAAGTTGCGGTCACTTCCTGTGAATTCCTGATTGCCAGAACCGGCAGCATCATGATGTCATCGCAGCAGTTGTCGGGACGCAGGTTATATTCTTTTCCAGAGATCCATATTGTGATTGCCTTTATTTCTCAGATTGTGCCGGATATTAAAACGGCTCTTGCGGGGATCAGGGAGAAATACAACGGCAGGATGCCATCGATGGTGACCATGATAACCGGCCCCAGCCGTACCGCCGATATTGAGAAAACCCTTGTTATGGGTGTTCACGGGCCAAAGGAAGTTTTTGTTTTTCTCGCTGATGACACCAAATAGTATTCACGATGGAAGGCTGGACATGTATTTTTACCTCTGCTCATCTTCATGAAATTGAGCTGCTACGCGGAATTCTGGAGGATCACCAGATCACTTCCATTGTGATCAACAAGCAGGACTCCAGCTATCTTTTCGGAGAAATAGAACTTTTTGTCAGTGTTGAAGATGCCTTCAACGCAATTCAAATCATCAAATCACCTCAGAACCTTGAATAATTTCACTACCCGCACCATTACCGGTGTATTGTTCGTAATTGGCATCATTGGCTCCGTAATCCTGAGTAAATGGGCTTTTGCCGCGTTGTTTCTGGTTGTTGCGGTCGGAGGGTTTCTGGAGTATTCAAAAATTATACGGATATCGAAAGTTTATCCGCACAAACTGGCCGGGATTGTACTTACGCTTTTGCTATACATTACAATTGTACTATGGGAATTTGATCTGGCGGGTCCGGAATATCTTTTACTCAACCTGCTCATACTGCCAGTGCTTACCATCGTTGAACTCTACAGGAAATCTGCGGCCCCATTTCTGAATGTTGCTTCCGGATTTCTCGGTCTGATATGGGTAGTGCTGCCGCTTGCCTTGCTGAGTGGTTTCTTCAATGCTGAAGCAGAAGGAGTGTGGTTGCAAAACGGAGCCTTGCTTGGTTTTTTCCTGATATTGTGGATTTATGATTCCGGAGCCTATATTTTTGGATCTGTTCTTGGAAAGCACCGGATGATGGAGCGTATAAGTCCGAAGAAATCCTGGGAAGGCTTTATAGGAGGAAGCCTTGCAGGAATACTTACGGCCTACATGATTTCCGCTTCCTTCACAGAATTCAGTTTTGGCAAGTGGCTGCTGGTTGCAGTTTTGATAATAGTTTTTGGTACCTTTGGCGATCTGGTTGAATCTATGCTGAAAAGAAGCACCGGAGTAAAGGATTCAGGCAGTTTGTTGCCGGGACATGGGGGAATTCTTGACCGGTTCGATGCTGTTTTGCTGGCTGCTCCTCCGGTGTATATTTTGTTACAGTTTCTGAGATAACATAACCGGATGATTTTACCGGCAGGGATTGTTGCTGCGCAAAGCCGGCAGATCAAGGCAGAAAAGGGAATGGGTTGCTCAGGGTTGCGCACTGTCAGGCAGAAGGCAGCCCCACAAAATTATTAAGGATTAACTCGGGGGAAATGGGAGTCCACAAAGAAGGGTACCTGATTATACTTGTTGCATTTATTGCACTTGGGATATTGTCGCCGCTCAGCGGTCTTATTGCCATGCCACTCTGGCTGCATTATGCAGTATGGATTGCTCTCGGGCTGGTGTTTATCTGGATTGTCCGTTTCTTCAGGCTTCCGAAAAGGGTTTTGTCTCCCGACGATAGCCTGGTAATCTGCCCGGCTGACGGAGAAATCGTTGCCATTGAGGAGGTGGACGAACCAGAATATTTCAGAGGCCGAAGGGTGCAGGTATCGGTTTTCATGTCGCCCAACAATGTGCATGTTAACTGGTCTCCGATAAGCGGAGTAATTACCTATATGAAATACCATCCGGGCAAGTACCTTGTTGCCTGGCACCCCAAATCCTCTACCGAAAATGAACGTACCACAGTCGTTGTTGAGAACGATAAAGGGATACAGGTCATGATGAGGCAGATTGCCGGTGCCATGGCCAGGCGCATCGTTTGCTATGCCCGCGAGGGGAATGCCATCAGGCAGGGTGATGAGTTCGGGTTCATCAAGTTCGGGTCAAGGGTTGATCTTTTTCTGCCGGTCGGCTGCAATGTTGTGGTCGCATTGGGTCAGAAAGTTACCGGAAAGCGCACCGTTATCGCAGAACTTTGAAATATTAACAAAACATTAACAAATTGAGGTTTGCGTTCCGGGAAGGCACTCCTTACTTTTGCGTGACCTAATTTAAACTAAGCCTCATGAAAAAGATTTCAATGGTTTTATCCGTAATGGCACTGTTGTTTGCCTTTACTATCGTTAGTGTTTCTGCACAGAACGCTCCAAAAGAAAAGAAAAAAACTGAAAAGACAGCTACTGAAAAATCAGACAAGGCATCAACCGATAGCAAAGATGCCAAAGCAGGCTGCGATTCAAAATCAGATGCTCCGAAATCGGGTTGTACTACGCCCTGTTCAGGTGAGAAAGCCAAATCATGCTGCAGTAAAGGTGCCCATTCTGACGCCGCCAAACCAGTACCTGCTCCTGAGAAGAAGTAGTTTCTGATGAAGAAATTCAAGCAAGCTGCCCCTCAAGGCAGCTTTTGCTTTTTCAGGGCATACGTATAACATTTCCTGATGCGGCCGCCATCGTGATCTTCGGTCAGACCATCCGGTAGCAGTACTGCAGATCAGAGAATACCGTATAACTCTTCCAGGCCTGATATCCTGAAGGTAGCCCTCGACTCAGGGCACTCATTGTTGTAATCAACCAATACCTGATCGATGCCGGCGTTGGAGGCTCCTGTAATATCAATCTCCTCATCATCACCTATCATCAGACTCTCTTCAGGCAGTGCGCCGGCTTTTTTCAATGCATACAGGAATATCGGCAATTCCGGTTTTTTTACGCCTGCATCTTCTGATGTGATTACCTGATCAAAGTAGAGACTCAGACCCGAGTGGTTTAGTTTGCGGTATTGAACCTCTTCAAATCCATTGGTAATGATGTGCAGGGAGTATTTTCGGGCAAGGTATCCGAGCACCGCTGTTGTATGGGGAAACAGATTTGTTTTGGTAGGACTCAGGTTGACATAATCGTTGGCAATGTTGCTGCTCAGCAGGTTGTCGATGATGCCGAAATCGTTTAGTGTGAGGGAGAATCTGCGGATATTCAGCATCTCTTTAACAATCTCACCTCTGCGGTAGAAATCCCACAACATATGGTTGTGTCTGTTGTAAACCTCAATAAACGTTTCAAACGAGGTTACTCCCCGTTCACAGAGGTGATATTTTTCAAACAAATCCCTGAATGCCTCTTCAGAGTTGGTGTTAAAATCCCACAAGGTGTTGTCGAGATCGAAAAACACGTGCTTGTACTTTGCTGGCCTGATTTCCATTCAGATTGTTTTGTTTAGCAAAATTAACTTTTAAATTTTTTAAAAATCCTTAAAAAAAATCGGATTTTTCTTGACAAAGGTATAATAAATGTCGTATTATTGCAATATCAAAATGATATCAAAATGGAAACAATGGAAAACGAAAAATTTATTAAGCCGCGGTCAGGATATCTGATGCTGGCCGTGATTTTTATCATGGTTGCTTTGCCGGTTTACCTCATTGTCAATTTCAATTCCAACATTGCACTGATGATTGCATCGGTGGTTGTTCTGGTAGCCGCAGTTTTTCTGCTGCCTGGCATGCTCGTGGTTAATCCGAAT
>CALMDN010000015.1 GCA_937864935.1 uncultured Bacteroidales bacterium | reverse complement strand
CTTTCATGGATCCTGAACTTAAAAATGTAAAGATACATCTTTTTGGTTCGGTTTATACAGAACCAAAAGAATTAATTACTGCTTCATAAAGAAAACCTGCTTAACCGCGGATTTCCCGCGAAAGTGCAGAAGGAAAACAGCATCAGCCTATATGGCATCAATTGGCCGATGACATCGGAAGATAGAGGAAATGGATTTAATGAAAACTGAAATCATAACAGGGCGGGAGTCCTAACACGGGTAGATTCTTCAGCAGCCGTATCAATAAAGATGCGTTTTTAATGTGCACACCAACAATGTTTCCATGGAGGTAGCCTTCAATAAAAGAAAACCGGGAACAGGTATCAATACTCGAAAGAGATATCAAAATCGTCGAAATAGGCAGTCTTTTTCCCGCCAAAGGCAAAGACTTTGAGCTGATGCTCCGGTTTCACGGGCTGATCCACTGTGAAACGGGCAGTAAACTCTTTCCATTGGTTCAGGTCGGCGATAACATCCGTTAGCGAATAGGCTTTCCATAACACTGTTTTGCCTTCTTCATTGATGTCAACGATGATGCTCAGTGCTGTATTGGGTTCCGGGCTATAAACCCACCCTTTAACGATCACAGTAGCCGGTAGTTTCGGATTGATGTTCGACAAGGTCTCTCTGAAGGCATAAGAATATACATTCTCTTCGTTAACCCTGGTCACAAATTCTCCGCTATGGGCTTTGATCCCATCCGGCATTTTAACAACGGTTACCTCATTGATCCAGGAAGGCACTCCGGCAAGAGCATTCTCCATATCATTGGTGATCACTGCGGTCTTCTCTTCTGCTTTACCTTCTTCTGTAGCAACAGGATTCTGATTGCTATTCGAGCAACCATAAACCAGCACAGATGTAATTACCAATAACAGAAAATTTCTCATAAGTTTTACAGTTGGTTTATCGGATGAAAATCCATGCGAAATTACGAATTTTTCAAAAAGCCCTATCCCCGGTTGTCAAAGAAAAATTCCGGCTTCAGGATAAATTTAAACTACATTTATCACTGTCCTTTCGGAATAATCCACCAATGTGAAAAATACCCTTGAAATAGAATACGTTTTGCAACCCGTTTTTTGGATCGGAAGCAACGAATATCACAATTTTGTTTAATTTATTTGCCCTTTACTTTAACAAAATAATTCATTTACTGTTAATATTAAAACTGACCACTTTAGGAAAAAGCAGTTCTTTACTGCAAAGTCAGGTCCAAATCACAGAATTTACTGAATGAATAACAATAAAGCAATCGTTATTGGTGCCGGATTTTCCGGATTGGCAGCTTCGGCCAGCCTTGCCTCCCTGGGTTATAAGGTTACCGTGCTGGAAAAGAACACCCTGCCGGGCGGAAGGGCCAGAAAATTCTCCGACTCCGGCTTCACCTTCGACATGGGCCCCAGCTGGTACTGGATGCCTGAGGTCTTCGAGAATTATTTCGCCGGGTTTAACAAAAAAGTCTCCGACTATTATCAGCTCCGGCGCATTGACCCATCCTATAAAATATACTTCGGACCCGGTGATGAGGTGTCATTGCCTGCCAGTCTGGATGGAATTTACGACTTATATGAATCTCTGGAGCCCGGCAGCAGCCGTAACCTGAAAAGATTTCTTGCAGAATCGGAATACAAATACAAAACCGGTATGGGCAAATTTGTTACCAAACCGAGTCATTCCGTAACTGAATTTATGAGCTGGGAAATTCTGAAAGCCGGTCTTAAGCTCAATCTGCTCAGCTCGTTCGGATCATACACCCGGAAGTATTTCAAAAGTGCGAAGATCAGGCGTATGCTTGAATTTCCTGTGCTGTTTCTCGGGGGGACCGCCGAAACCACGCCGGCACTTTACAGCCTGATGAATTACAGCGACATGGTACAGGGCACCTGGTACCCCGAAGGGGGCATGTATAAGGTGGTAGAGGCGATGGAAACCCTGGCCCGCGACCTGGGTGTTGAATTCAGGTACAACGAGGAGGTTCAATCACTTCACCTGGAAAATGGAAAAATCTCATCGCTGAAAACAGCTGCGTCTGAGTACAAAGCCGACTGGGTGATTGCTTCCGGCGATTATCATCACATTGAGCAGCAGCTGTTGCCCGAATCCTTCAGGAAATACACCGAAAAATACTGGGACAAGAGAACCCTCTCCCCCTCATCGCTCATTTATTACCTGGGGTTCAATACAACCATCCCCAGGCTTGATCATCACACCCTGCTTTTCGACGAAGATTTCGACGACCACGCCAGGGCCATTTACGGCAATCCATCGTGGCCTGAAAAGCCCTCGGTATACATCAGCTGCACTTCAAAAACCGATTCCGGTGTTGCCCCCGAAGGACATGAAAATGTATTTGCCCTTATCCCTGTGGCCCCAGGGCTCAACGATACCGATGAAGTCAGGCAGAAATACCTGGATATGGTACTCTCAAGGCTCGAAAAATACACCGGTCAGCAGCTGCGGCAGCACCTGGTCTACCAGCGAAGCTACTCACAGCGCGATTTTATCAGCGATTACCATGCCTACAAGGGCAATGCCTACGGGCTGGCCAACACACTGATGCAGACGGCTTTCCTCAAGCCTTCCATGCGCAGCAAAAAGGTGAAAAATCTCCTGTACGCCGGCCAGCTCACCGTACCCGGGCCCGGAGTTCCGCCGGCCATTATCTCTGGACAGATTGCTGCCCGTGAAATTGACAAACTCAATAAAAACAACAAACCATGAAAGACTTGTTTGATATGATTTCGAAAAAGTCGAGCAAGCTCACGACCGTAACTTACTCGACCTCCTTTTCTATGGGGATCAGGTTTTTCAGTAAAAAATATCACGATCCCATTTATGCCATCTATGGATTTGTCAGGTTTGCCGATGAAATTGTGGATTCGTTCCACAATTATGACAAAGCAAAGCTGCTTGAGCGGTTCAAGGCGGACACCTACCTCGCCATTGAGGAAAAAATAAGCCTGAACCCTATCCTCAACAACTTCCAGTGGGCCGTAAACAAATACCACATTGAACGTGAACTGATCGATAAATTCCTGAAAAGCATGGAGATGGACCTTCAGGATATCGATTACGACCAGCCGGCCTTTGAGGAATACATTCTGGGGTCAGCCGAAGTTGTGGGCCTGATGTGCCTGCGGGTTTTCTGTGAAGGCGATGATGCGAAATACAACGACCTCAAACATCCGGCCATGCGGCTTGGTTCGGCATTTCAGAAAATCAACTTCCTTCGCGACCTGAAGGCCGATTATCAGGGTCTGGGCCGCTCCTATTTCCCGAACATTGACCTCCGGAAGTTTGACGAAGAGACCAAAAAGAAGATTGAGGACGATATCGCCATTGATTTCAAGGATGGGTTAAACGGGATAAAAAGACTTCCCCAGGGTGCCCGGTTCGGCGTGTATATTGCCTATGTTTACTTCTACAAGCTTTTCCTGAAGATCAAACGGGTTCATTCAGAGCAGATTATGCGTGAACGCATCCGTATTCCCAACCGCACCAAATACAAACTGCTGGTAACCTCCTTCATCCGCCATCAGTTAAATATGTTCTGAGCATGAGAAGAGGTTTCTTACTGGTAATGTGGATGCTGCCCCTGCTGGGGTCTGCTCAGACAGCATGGCAGAACAAGGTGCGGGAATCCTACTTCGGGCTGGATGGCACCGACTGCAACGCGCTCAGACTGGCTGAGTATTTTGAAACGAACCCGCCCCGCGATGCGGTGATGACAGCCTATTACGGGGCATCATCCGCAGCAGCGCCGCAATGTATTCTGAATCCGGCTTCCAAAATTTCCTATTTTCGCCGTGGCAAACAACTACTGGCAAAGGCCGTTGAACAGCAGCCTGAGAACTTTGAAATCCGCTTCCTCAGGTTCGCTACCCAAACCATGACCCCGGATTTTCTAGGCTACAACCAGCACATTGCAGAAGACAAAGCCTTTCTGCTGAAAAACCTCTCAAAGGGGCGGCAGTTGCAGGAAAACAAGAAAATATTTGACATCATGCTGAAGTTTATGCTTGATTCGAAATACCTGACACCCGCTGAAAAGCGCAGCATCAGCATGCTGAAAATCTGAAACAACCCGAGATGATCACAGAACACGTTATACTGGTTGATGAACAGGACAACATGACCGGCTTCATGGAGAAAATGGAAGCCCATACAGGTGCTCACCTGCACCGGGCATTCTCAGTTTTTATCTTCAACAGCTCAGGCAAATTGCTGCTGCAACAGCGTGCCCTCTCGAAATACCATTCACCTGGTTTGTGGACCAATACCTGCTGCAGTCACCCCCGCCCCGGGGAAGAAACGGCCGATGCAGCCCACCGCCGGATGAAGGAAGAAATGGGGTTTGACTGTGACTTCGAGGAAGCATTTTCCTTTATCTACGAGGCTGAGCTTGACAACCAGCTTACCGAGCATGAATTCGATCATGTATTCATCGGCACCTCCGATACCATCCCTCAGGTCAACCCGGATGAGGTGGCCGATTACCGGTATGCCGCTATCGGGCAGGTCAGGGCTGAAATGGACCAGCATCCCGAATCCTTTACCATATGGTTTCGCATTGCTTTCGACAGGGTTGAAGCGTACTTCAGGGAAAATCTGAAAAAAAACTGAAAACAGGAATTTCAGCCTCAACAAATCAACACACAAATGTGTTTATTGTATTGCCGATTACACCGTAACAATCTGTTTAACTTAACATTAACAAAATAAAATGGAACTTTTTCTGAATATAGTGCTGGTTATTGCAGCCTTCCTATTCATGGAATTTATGGCATGGTTTACCCACAAGTACGTAATGCATGGATTTCTTTGGGTATTGCACAAGGATCACCATGTGCGTGATGGCAGGAAAATTGAATGGAACGATGTGTTTGCGGTGATTTTTGCCGTACCCAGCATTCTGCTGATCTATCTTGGCGTAACAGATCCCAACAGCTACCTGCTGAGCATTGGCATCGGTATTTTCCTTTACGGATTTGCCTATTTCATGTTTCACGATGTGTATGTGCACCAAAGGGTACCGATTCTCAGAAACTTCTCAAACCGCTACCTCAGGGCAACGGTCAAAGCCCACCTGGAGCATCACAACCCCCACGCACACTACAATTACGGGTTTCTGGTAGCCCCGATGAAGTACTATTACGAGGAGTTTTCGAAGAAACAGAAAGAGGGACGCTGAGAAGGGACGAGGGACGCTGAAAAGGGACGCACTTCGACTTCGCTCAGTGACCAAGGGACGAGGGACGAGGGACGAGGGACGAGGGACGAGGGACGAGGGGGAATTACCGGAGAGATTGGTTTTCAAAGCAAATGACAAGGAGACAAGCCCTGCCTGTCAAAACACGTGCAAACGGCTGACCCAGAGAACCTAGTGTCAAGTCAAAAGTAAAAAGTCCAAAGTAAAAGGTAGCGAACTTATTTAAGCGATGAAACTTTCATTTAATTCGATGCGACACTTTACGCTTGACATAACACTTGAGATATTGTAATGATCTCCTTTTAGATTTTAGTTTTGTACTTTGAGCCTGTCTGCTCTGACGGCAGTCAGGCAGGCTTTGAACTTTGAGCTTTGAATGAACTTTGAGCTTAACTTTTTACTTTTTACTTTTTACTTTTTACTTTAGACTTTTTCCTCCACCAATGTCTTACTATTTCTGGATCAACCTTCTTTCGATTTCAGTTCCTTTGCTGGCCGGGTTCGACAAACGTCTGAAGTTTTACCGCAACTGGAAGTACCTGTTCCCGGCCATGCTGGGGACCATGCTTGTCTTTA
The DNA here is from genome assembly GCA_937864935.1 of uncultured Bacteroidales bacterium. Lineage (GTDB taxonomy): Bacteria > Bacteroidota > Bacteroidia > Bacteroidales > Lentimicrobiaceae > Lentimicrobium. Next base: position 4,279 of record CALMDN010000015.1, on the reverse strand, counting down.
TCCCCTGGGACATCTACAAAACAGCAGCCGGCGTCTGGGGATTCAACCCGAAGTATCTGCAGGGGATTTACCTTTCCAACCTGCCCGTTGAAGAGTGGATGTTTTTCATTGCGATACCCTACGCCTGCCTGTTCACATACCACGCCTTTGAATACCTGATCAGAAAAGATTTCCTGGGCCCGTTTGCCCGCAACCTGACTCTGGCACTCTCTATTGTACTGATTGGCATTGCAGTTTCAGTCCCTGAAAAGACCTATACGTTTGTAACTTTTCTGTCGGCTGCAGTTTTCCTTCTGCTTCATTATTTTGTTATCAAAGCTCCCTACCTGGGCCGCTTCTATGTAATGTATTTCGCCACGCTGATTCCGTTCTTCATTGTCAATGGTGCTTTAACAGGAATGTTCACCCCCGAACCGGTGGTGTGGTACGACGACAGCCGCAACCTGGGCATACGCCTGGGAACCATCCCTGTAGAAGATACCATCTATGGATTGCTGATGTTGCTGATGAACACAACCATATACGAATGGTTACGTACGCGCGGAAAGGCTGAAATCAGTCCTGAAGCGGAATCCTGAGGTTGCGGAAGTCGGCTCCCGACGGATTCTGAAATACCTGCAGTCCGAATTCCGGAACTGCAGCAAGAATGTGGTCAAAAATATCAGACTGAATGTCTTCATAAGCCGACCATTCCTGTTCCTTGCTGAAAACATAGATCTCGACCGGTATCCCGCTCTCTCCCGGCTGAAGCTGGCGGACAAGAAAGGCCATATCGTTGCGGATATTGGGGTTGTTTCTGAGGTAAGCAACCAGGTAAGCCCTGAAAACGCCCAGGTTGGTTTGCCGGCGGCCGTTCACCAGCACCGTATTGTCGATCTCCTGTGCACTGTTGTAGGCCGATAGTTCTTCTTCCTTTCGGGTAATGTAATCCCTGATAAGGCTGATGTTTGAAAAACGTTCAATCATCTCAGCAGTGCAGAATTTAACACTGTTCATGTCCAGATTGATGGAGCGCTTGATCCTCCGGCCTCCCGACTCTTCCATCCCCCGCCAGTTGGTGAAACTTTCAGAAACAAGTGCGTAGGTTGGAATGGTGGTGATGGTCTTATCCCAGTTCTGTACCTTCACGGTGGTAAGTGAAATATCGGTAACCACACCATCGGCGCCTGACTTCCCCATTACTATCCAGTCACCTGGCCTGGCCATGTCGTTGGCCGAAATCTGAATGCCGGCCGCCAGTCCAAGGATGGGATCACGGAATACCAGCATCAGCACCGCAGAAAATGCCCCCAATCCCCCGAGCAGATACACAGGCGATTTATCGAGCAGCATCGAGATCACAATAATCACTCCGACAATCACAAAAACAATCTTCATCACCTGCAGGTACCCTTTGATGGGCTTGGCTTTCGACACTTCATACCCCTGATAGATTTCATACAGCGCGTTCAGGAAGGCGTTGATCACCGAAAGGGTTACGAAAACCAGGTAAATCTGCACAACCCGCTGTGTCCAGATGATCGCTGCCGGGAATTCGTCAAGGGTATAAGGAATCATTGAACTGATCATCAGCCCAGGCACCAGCAGCAAGGCCTTGTGAAAAACCTTGTTCTGAAAAAGTGCGTCATCCCATGTGGTTGAGGAGCGACGGGAGATTCTGCGTGCAACCCCCAACACCACATACCTGATGGCATAGTAACCCAGCAGAATCACAGCCAGACCCATCACAAAATCCGTAATGTCGCGCATGCCAGCGGAGAATTCCTCAGAGAAGCCCCAATGGGTAAGCAGATCCTTTACCCTGGTACCCAGTTGTAATAGTGTCATCTTTATGGATTGATTTCGATAAACGGTCCGTTGTATGCCACACCTTTTTCGTTCAGCATCACTATCCGTATAGGCCGGTCGTGCCGGTAGAGCTGAAACTCATAAAGGGTTTTGTAACAATCTTCAGGCATGAGCCGCGGATCAAGGTAATAAAAATCGTGGGTATTGAAATCCGAATCCTGACGCTTCAGCAGCCGTTGCCGGCCCATGGTGATGTAAAAGGTCGTGGCGTGTTCGGTCTCAGAATGCCGGTAAATGTGCAGCTCACCATCGTATGACACTTGCGCAGCCTTGAGCGACATCTCCTTGTGAACCTGAAAATCATCGTAGCGCGGAGGGATGATAAACCAGTCGAACCCGACCCTCATTACCAGCATCGCGGCAGCAAAGATGATCATCCGCTGCTCCTTCAGCCTGTAGTAGAAAAAGGTAAGAATGATCATGGCAAAAAAAATCACGCCCGCCTTCAGCCAGGCCTGATCGACAAAACCGGTCTGTTCGAGCAGGGGCATGGGAACGGCGAAGGCAATGCCCAGAATCATCACGCCCAGCAGGAAATATTCAACAACCCGGCTGCGCAGTCCGTTCACTTTCAGGTCCTCGAAGAACATATAAACCAGAATGGTAAACAGCGGAGGGAACAGCATGAAGATGTAACGCGGATACGACTCGGGCGATGTCCAGTAAATGATGATGTTGAAAATAAATACCAAAAAATTGAACCTGAGGAAGGGATGATCCTGCAATGCTTTACGGAAGTCCTTCCTGAAAAAGAAAATCCAGAGTACCGACCAGGGGAAGAAATGATAAAACATCTCAAGCGGGAAGGTAAACAGATGGGTAACAAACCGTACCCATCCGTAATTGATGATGGTGCGCTTTTCGCTTTCGCTGAAGAGCGTGGTAAAAACATTATCGAGCGAGTTGTACCTGAAATAAATCAGGTAATAACTGCCGACAATCACCAGAAACAACCCGATTCCGGCAAAATGCCGCCAGTTGAACAGCTTCCTGAATTCCCTGTTGTAACTGAAAAACACCAGCAGGGTAATTCCCTGAAACACCAGCGATGGCAAGCCTTTCATAAGAAAGGTAACCGCAGTAAGCAGGTAAGAAACCAGAAAAAGGGCAAGGTATTTTTTCTTCGCATGCAGGTGATAAATCAGCATAAATGCACTGTAAACCAGCCAGGAAAAGGTGATGTCGATCAGTCCGAGAAACGAATCCCAGAACAGAATTCTACCCGAGGTAATGAACAGGATGGAGACGATGAATGCCTGTTTGTTACCCAGATGTTTTCTGACGTAATAAAAAATCGTGATCCCGAAAAGGAGCAGAGAGATTATCATCGGCAGGCGGAGGGTAAACTCTGAATAATTGCCGGTCATTTTATAAAAAGCCACTATTATCCAGTTGTAGAGCGGGGGTTTGTTGTAATAGTACTCTCCGTTGATGGTCGGGGTTATGTAGTTGTCGCTGACAATCATTTCCATGGCAACCAGAGCGCGGGTGGGTTCGTCGGTCGGGAAATTAATGGCCAGAAATCCCAGGTGCCAGAACAGCGCAGGGAAAAGCATGAAAATGGTAAAGGCATAGAAGAACCAGGGATTCCGCTGAAGAAACGCAAGTATTCTTGAAGTCATTTCGTGCATCTGCTGAAAGGCTTTATTGTTGGTTAATCCGCTTACATACCGGCCGGGATGATCTGTTAACCTGTTGTGCGTTATTGAATCGTAAAGTTAGGTCTTCCGGGCATATCAGCCACCCGAAAGTTTGACCTTATAGCCTTTCTTAACAAGAAAGTCCAGAATCTTCTGTCTGAAATCCCCCTGAACGAGAATTACCCCTTCAGAGGCGGAGCCCCCGGCCGCACACAGGTTTTTCAGCTGTTTTGCCAAAGCCGAAAGGTCATCCTCCGTACCCACAAAACCGGTGATCAGTGTGGCCTTCTTGCCGCCTTTCATCTTTTTGTCGAGCATCACCCTCAGGTCCTGCTGCTGCGGCGGAAGCGTGTCTGGTTCTTCCGCCTTGCCATAGTTATAGGAAAAATCGGGATTGGTGGAATAAACGACTCCCAGAGGTTTATTGTTCTTTTTATCAGCCATATTTACAGAATTACGGAATAATCATCCTGATTGAAAGGGGATTCACTGAAATCTCAAGATCCTTTGTCAGTTTAACCGGCTCTCCGTCGATGTTGACTACCCGGTTCTTATTTCTTGTGAGCTTAATTTTCCGGGCTCTGACAATCTCTACAAAACCCGATGAATCAACCCTGCGTGTGATCAGCATCCCGACCACCCGCGGGGCATACAGCAGCGGTACTTTCTTTACGATACACACATCAACCAGTCCGTCGTCGATGCGGGCATCCGGAGAAATGATGGTATTGTAACCAAACTGGTTGGTATTGGCAAAGCTTACGAACAAAGCCTGCCTTACCATCTGCTTC
>CALMDN010000014.1 GCA_937864935.1 uncultured Bacteroidales bacterium | reverse complement strand
TGATACTAAAATATGAAAATTATTGCACCCACCGACCAAGGTCAGGCATCATACAACTTTATCCGAATGATGTCAGTTAATACAGAAGGATTAAGCAGACAACTTCATGACAAACCTGCTCACACCTTACAACCAATGAACACGTATGATCAAAGGGGCAGAACTGCTTAAATCAGGAAAGCTACAAGCCGGATCGGTTAAAGTGTCTCCTGCAGGCTTTTATACACCGGAATGATGTCGACATTCAGCTCACCCAGTTCTTTTTTGGCTTTATCAAAATCATCGGTAAAGCCCAACAGAAATCCGCCGCCGCCCGATCCGCACAGTTTCAGATAAAATGAGCGGGAATCGAGCCCATAGCGCCAGATCTTCTTGAAGGTTTCTGGAATCATGGGTGAGAGGTTCTCATACAGAAAGCCGGAGAGTTCACGCAGGCTGTCGAAAAACTTACGGGTTTCCCCTTTGATGAGGCTTTTGATACAGGCATCGTTCAGTGGTATCATCTCCTGACGGACCCGGGTCATAAACTCATCGATCTTGCAGTTGTCGAGAAACAGGTTCACCAATGGTCCTGTTTTCCCCGGTTTTCCTGTGTTTATCAGGAATATCGCCCCTTTTTCATCATGCTTGTTCCGGGGAATCCCTACCATACAGATGTCCTTTTTGTTGTGGATCAGCAGCGGGTGTTTGATGTAGCAGTTGAGCGGGTCCATCCCTGAACTTGTTCCATGGAAATAGGATTCAAGCTGCGAAAAGATCTCTTTCAGTTTCAGGATTTCGGCTTTGGGCAATCGCTGACTTCCGGATACATGGCCCGGGACATATTTCTCATACAGCGCAGCCACCAATGCACCGCTGCTTCCGATCCCATATCCCTGCGGGATGGTGGATTCGAAATAGAGTGAGTGGTTAATGTCGTTCTCAAAGGCATCGATGTTAAAATCGCACAACAGCGTGCCTTCATCCCTGAGGGTGCGTATGTAGGCTGCATATTCCTTGAGCAACTTGTTTGAGCTGATGGCAAAATCAAGGTCGGTATATTTATCGTCCCTGATAAAGCTCAGCTCTCCCCTGAAGTGCGTATAGGGAATGGTGAGGCCCATCGAATCGCATAGTATACTGTATTCACCGAATAAAAGTATCTTGGCATAAAAAATACCCGGTCTGTTTTTCATTTTATCTGCATTTAAGTTTTTCTGGGCCTTTACCCATGCTGTCATCAATTATGTACTCCTTGTAGCAGTAGCTCTTCAATTTATTAATCAGAATACCGGCTTCTTTCTCAGCACTTTTGGGATAAAGCAGGTGGATGTTCGGGCCTGCATCAAGCGTGTAACAAACCCTGGCACCTGTTTGTTTCCTGTATTCACTAATCCGGTCAATGATACTGAGGGTATTCGGATGCATCAGCAGATAGCCGGGGATGGATGTCATCATCATGGCATGCAGGCTGAGTGCTTCATTCTCAACAATCAGTGCAAAAGAGTTCCAGTCTCCCTGTTTTAAAGCCAGCAACAGTGAAGTGAGGTTGGCATTGGCCTGATGGTACCTGGCTTCTGCAAAAGCGTGATCCTTCATCAGGTTGTGACCGATGCTGCTGGATACTTTCTTCTTGCCCGGATCAACGATCAGCACGGTATCGAGCATTTCTTCAAAAACAGGATGTAAATCGAACGGAGTCGGAACCGCATACTCATCATTGGAGCCATCCACGGCCTGATGCTGGCCCCACACAGCCATCTTTCCATACACCGAGCGGCAGGCACTGCCGGAGCCGATACGGGAAATAAACGATGCTTTTCTGAAAAAATCCTCCGTTTCATCTGAGCCACCGGTGAACCAGTTTTCCAGAGAACACAGACACAAAGCCAGGGCACTCATCGATGAAGCCGAGGAGGCAATACCGGCAGAATGCGGAAAGTTGTTTCCACTCTCGATTTCAAGCAGCACATCCTTCGGAAACGAAAACCAGGGCATAACAGATTTGATGAAAGATTCTATTCTGACTCCAAACTCATTGTTTAATGCACCTTCAAACCTGAAAGTCACTTCCGGTCCTATTCCCTTTTCGTTTTTCCTGGCCCTTACCTGGGTAATGGTATAGGCTTCGCTCAGGGTCATACTCAAAGAAGCGTTGGCAGGAATCTGATTCCCTTTCTTACCCCAGTATTTTACAAGGGCGATATTGGAAGGACTTTTCCAGCAGAACAAAACCCCGTTTTCCGGTAGATTGGCTGTTTCCATAGGTTCTGCGATTAAACTGAGAAGACTTCTTTTCGTACCACTCCGGGGGCAGTTTTATTGTACCGTAAAACCACATGCATATTTTTGGCGGCAAAATATTGCTGAACATAGTCGTAGCCATATTCAGAAGCAGCAAGGACAAAATCACCGCCCCAGGCGCCCAACGACTTAACAGAACCTTGAAAATCGCTGAACATAAGCTTTCTGACAGACCTCCTCCCGAGTACAGACTCCATGATGGTTTCATGCTCATCGATCAATTCCATGAAGAGCATCAGGCTGCTGGTCTGGGCCAGTGCATGTGATATCTCAGTAATCAGGGATATTTCGCGTCCGAAACCGGTGTCGGCTCTCTGCGAAAACTTCGCTACTTCAGCATCTGAATGTTGCTTATTACCAAGGTAAACAAGGTACAGATGGTCAGCAAATTCAGGATAAAACCCCACAAGGGTAGTTTGTGGTGTATCACCATCCAAACGATACAAAAGCGGCGAAACGGCAGTTGCACAGGCGATGTCGTAACCTGAACCCGAAGAAACCATACGATGAAGGTCCCAGGCATTTACTCCGGCCCAACGGGCAACGAGAGAGATAAGGGTAGAGCTGCTTCCGAAACCCCAGTTCCGCTTGAACCCGAGTTGTGTTTCAACTGCCAGTCCATTCATCTGGTCAGCAAAGTTGCTGTTCAGAGAACGGGCAGCCAGCAGCAAAGCGGTAAGCCGGTCAGCAACCTCCTGCTGGCTGGTATGGAGTACGCCCAGGGTCTCAGGGTCCATCACGGCTTCAAACCACAGTCCGTCGGGGTCATAAGCCCGCCAGGTAAAATTCTGCTCTGCCTCCTGCTCACTTACACGGAGCTGCTGTCCTGCAATCAGGGGTACTGCCAGGGCAGTCGCACCTTTCATCACAAGATATTCTCCGCTTAAAAGTATTTTTCCGTTTGCACGGATCGTAAAAGGAGGCCGCATGGTGTCAGTGTTTCGGATTCGCCAGTCGCACGGAGTGCATAAAAGCCGCTACTTCGTTGTGAGAGACTTTATGGTTTTTAAAATATTCGATGGCTTGTACCTTTTCTTCTTCGGTAGCCTTATATACATTCAGGATGTTCAGCAAATGCATTTTCATGTGCCCTACCTGTATCCCTTTGGTAGTGAGCGATTTCAGGGCGCTGAAATTGTTTGCAAGACCCATGGCCGATGCAATCTGCATCAACTCGGGAGCGCCGGGGTGCTGCAGCAAATTCAGCGAAAACTTCGCCATCGGGTGCAGTGATGTCAGACCACCCACCGTACCAATGGCCATTGGAATGGTGAGACTGAAACGGAATCTTCCGTTATCGGTGGTTACTTCGCTGAGGCTGCGGTAGTGGCCGTCGCGGGAAGCCCAGGCATGACCACAGGCCTCAATCGCCCTGAAATCATTCCCTGTGGCCAGTGCAACGGAATCGATCCCGTTGAAAATACCCTTGTTGTGGGTCGTAGCCCTGAAAACATCAATGTTTGCAATGTTTACCGCTTTTTCAAATTTCCAGGCAAATTCTTCTGCACTGCGCGAACCATCAATGTCGCCCAATTCGCTGATATCACACTCTACCCAGGTCTTCACCAGACAATCGGGGGTATAATTCGACAGAATGGACATGATGATCTGCAGTGAACCGGGCGTGAACAAACCACTGTCGTTCACATAATCCCGCAGCCCGGCGGCATATTCTTCAAGACAGGAATTGATGAAGTTGGCCCCCATGGAATCACGGGTGTCAAAACTCACTTTCAGCTGGTAATAATGCTCCAGATCGCTGGTTTTATCAACCAGCTCCATCCCAAGCACCCCGCCTCCGCGCTGCTCCATATTGGCTGTTATCTGTTTCGAACGTGCCAGAAGCAACAACCTGAGGTGCTGAAAATTGGATTTAAGCAGCTCAAAATCACCGGTGAAAATAAAATGTACCTGACCAATCTTGGTGGTTGAGATTACCTCACTGTGAAATCCACCCCTTGAAGCCCAGTATTTGGCGCTCTTGGAGGCAGCTGCAATCACCGAACTCTCTTCAATAACCATCGGAACTATGTACATGTTTCCGTTGATCATCACATTCGGAACCACTCCGTATGGAAAGTAATAGTTGGTGAGGGTGTTCTCACTGAACTCATCAAACTGTTTCTGTATCTCAGGATGGCTGTTCCAGAAAAGTTTTATACTGGCTTCCGCAGCTTCAGGATCGTCGGTATAAGAAGCAATCAACCGGATTTTTTCCTCCTTGGTGAGCTTAGAGAATCCGGAAATCAATTTGGTTTCACTCATTATATACCCGGTTTACACAGCTTTCTGTCAGTTCTTAAGCTTGTGTAGCAGAAAGATGCAAAATTATGGATTCAAAAGATCAATTACTTAAATGAGCACTACTTTTTTGCTCTTTTCTTTGAGCCTTTGGTTCAAATCAGGCAATTAAACCTCATTACTCCTCTATTGTTCAATATTTAGACTGAAATATTAAACAATTTTTCTCATTTCTGAGGATAACAGGATGCGTTTTTATTCGTAATATTGACCTCAGCTTAGATTCAGGATGACGGTTTACGTTAATAACATAAGTTTACCGGTATTTGACGGTGCTACAGCCATAGATGCTGTGAGGCTTTTCCATACCCGGTTTTCAGTCGGTGTATCCCCTGATTGTGAAGAAATCTACGACAGTTACGGCAATAAAGTTGAACCTGACGGCAGATTGTTACCTGAATCAAAACTATTTATAAAATTTCCAATCTCAATCAATCCATCCGACCCATGGCAAGATTCATAAGCCTCCTCACTGTTTTCCTTACCTTCGCTTTTTTCAGCTCGGTCGCCGGCAATCAGCCCGATACCACCACACTCATCATCGTGTCGGCCAACGATATGCATGCAAAAATTGACAATTTCCCCAAACTGAAAGCCCTTATCGACGAAATCAGGCAAAAAAATGAATACGTGCTGCTGGTATCAGCAGGAGATATGTTTACCGGGAATCCTGTTGTTGACCAGTATCCTGACAAAGGCTTTCCGATGATTGATCTCATGAACAAAACCGGATTTGATCTGGGCATATTCGGTAATCATGAATTTGATTACGGACAGGAAACATTGAAGAAGAGAATAGAGCAGGCTGCTTTCCCTTTAATCAGTGCGAATTTCAAATCCACCGACCCGGAGGGGATCCACCCGACGCCTTATAAAGTCTTTACCATGAGCAACGGACTCAAGGTCGGTTTTGTGAGTGTAATTCAACTGAACCCTGCCGGTTTGCCCGATTCACACCCGTCGAAACTCACCGGCATTGAGTTTACCAATGGCCTGGAGAAAATCAGGGAATTCAGATATCTGCGCGACAGCTGCCACGTCTTTGTCGGGCTCACACACCTGGGTTTCGAAGACGATGTTAAACTTGCTGAGGATTTGAGGGAATTTGATCTCATTCTCGGAGGCCATTCACATACAACCGTTAAAAACCCGGTTGAATACAACGGAGTGCTGGTAATGCAGGCCGGGTCAGGCCTCAAAAACGTTTCAAAAATTACCGTGAAACTGGTAAACGGGAAGGTTGTTTCAAAAAAGGCTGAAACCGTTTCGGTTGTCAACTACCCCGGTCAGGACAGTATCCTTGTAAAAGACGTAGAACGCTACAACGACAACAAAGAACTTAACCAGGTTATCGGAGTAGCACTCAGCGACATCGACGGGTCAGACGAACTCGGGAGCCTGATGGCAGATGGCATTACCCACCTTGATGAAATTACTGTTGCCTTCCAGAACGCCGGAGGCATCCGCATCGACAAACTGGCACAAGGCAACATAACCATCAAGGACATGTACAAACTCGACCCATTTGGCAATGAAATCATACTACTGAGAATGAATGGCCTGGAAATCAAATCGCTGATTGAGGAATCTTTCAACAGAGAGAAACTTATTGATCTTCAGGTATCTGGATTAACCTACAGGGTTTTTACCGGCACCGATGGAAAAGCCGCTTCAATAAAGCTGTATTTACCCGACGGATCCGAAGCCGATGACAATTCGGTCTTTGCCGTTGGCCTGAGCAGCTACATCGTAAGCAGTTACAATTTCAGTCACAGGGATGAAGGTAAAACACTCTATACAACCACAGCCCAGGCTCTGATCAATTTCATCAGCGAAAGAAAAGAGATTGATTACAAAGGGGTGAAACGGGCGTTTACAGAACCGGCCCGGTAAAAGCTCTGAACCAACGGACTACCACTTCACTTCCTGCTTTTCAGGAACAGGCATCATGCCGTTTTTCAGGTTATCTATCAGTTGCCTCGCCTGTTTATCGACCTGCTGAAGATAGTTATCCCAAAGCGGGGAATACAGTTTGTCGGTTTTATCGAACCACTTCTCAATAGGAAAACGAGAAGCCTGCTTCAGGGTAAGTTCGGTGATGGTGTAACGGTAGCGACCGGCTTTAAACTCAAGTTTCAGCAGGTAATTCACAATACCTGCCGGTACCCTGGCATCCCCTTCGGTATTGGTAAGCTCAAACCTGTGCAGGATTTCAATCACCGCACTTTCACGGTTACGCACCCGGCAGGCGTCGGCCGGATTCTTGTAATTGCGGTTAATCCATTCAATACAGCGGGTGTACAGTTCATCAGCGGTTCCGGCTTCCTGCACCACTTCCTGATACGAAATCATTCCTGAATCCTTATCTATGGGAATGCTCATGGTCGTTTCTTCCTGAGCCCCGGCAAACAACCCGGTGATCACAAAAGCCAGCGAAAAAAATCCAGTTATGAATGTTTTCATAGTTTTTACATTTGAAAAATGTGTCGTAATGCGTTTTACAAAAGTAAGGATTTTTAGAATTCAGGTTCCGGAGCAAAAACCATTCAATCATCCATGCGCAGCATGATGGCCTGAGCATTGCTTTTCTGAAATGACAGATTGCTGTGAAAAAATCCGCACGGATATACCGATTTCCGGTGAAGGTATGCCCTCTGGTGTGCTTCCACATTGCCTGAGCTTTCGTGCTGTAAGGAGCAAAACATGCAGGCATCAGTTTTCGTGCGGTTTCTATGGAAAAGGATGCGGATTCAGAACCCCTTTAAACAAGAAAACCCCGCAATGCGGGGCTCTCTGACTTATAATTGAAAACAGGCTTTTAGTACATTCCGCCCATTCCACCCATACCCGGATTCGGCATGGCCGGTTCTTTTTCTTCCTTGATATCGGCCAGTACGCACTCGGTGGTGAGCAGCATTCCGGCGATTGAAGAAGCATTCTCCAGGGCAACACGTGACACCTTGGTCGGATCGATTACACCGGCTTTCATCAGGTTCTCATACACTTCGGTGCGGGCATTGAAACCAAAGTCATCTTTGCCTTCGCGCACTTTCTGAACGATCACCGATCCTTCGAGTCCGGCATTCGTTACAATCTGCCTCAGCGGTTCTTCGAGGGCACGTTTCACGATGGCGATTCCGGTATCTTCATCTTCGTTCTCACCCTTCAGGTCTTCCAGAACGCTGATAGCCCTGATGTAGGCAACACCACCACCGGGGATAATTCCCTCTTCAATGGCAGCGCGGGTTGCGTGCAATGCATCGTCGAAACGGTCTTTCTTTTCTTTCATTTCCACTTCGCTGGCAGCACCAACGTAAATA
>CALMDN010000013.1 GCA_937864935.1 uncultured Bacteroidales bacterium | reverse complement strand
TAAGCCACCGGATTGATATTAAAGCTGATGATGAAATTGGTGAAATTTCAGTCAATTTCAATATAATGACAGAACAGCTGAATATCAGCCTGAAACTGATAAACAATATAATCTCGTCCATGCCATCAATACTGTTTTCAGTTGACTGGGACTTCAGGATTACACAGTGGAACAACGCGGCAGAAGTTTTTACACGCAGGGTAAAATTTTTTTTTTTTAATCAGCCAAATATTAATTTGTAATGTGTATTTGCCGTTTTTTTTTTTTTTCAGTTTGTTCAATCAGCATCACCCCTGTTCTGTTTTGTCAGTTACCCGGTCAGCAGCCACAAAAAGTGAACTGCCGGGAGAAACACTCAGTGTTGGATGAATGGTGAATTAATGCCGGTTACAAGTAAACGATATTCAGATTAATCTTAACTTCGTTTTTGTATTGAGATGGTTCACTAACTACGAGAAAGTCACATGTTTTTTGTTATAAGAAGGTCCCTGAATAATGCGTTGGTATTGAGTACAATACTGACAATGATACTCTTATTTTCAAATCAGGTATGCGGGCAGCTGAGTTTCAGCGGCCGTCCTGTTATGCCTGATTTAAGACAGCTGCGGCAGGAAAGGCTGATTGTTGACCTGGCCCCTCCCGATGTTGAGACGCTGGAGAAGGAAGATCTGGAGGCCGGACTTTCAGGTCTGCCCGAGCGCATGGGAGTCAGTATTCCGACGAATCTTACAACGGCAAATTCCGGCATTTTGATCGGAAGTAACGGATCCCTTTCAACCTGGGTTCTTGTAGTCAGGAGTTCAGGTGCTTACGGTCTCGGGCTTTATTTTTCGGATTTCAGTCTGCCTGCAGGAGCGCAGCTCTTTGTTTATCCCGAAGATAAATCACGGGTTCTGGGGGCATTTACCAGCCTGAACAACCAGGCTTCGGGGAAATTTGCCGTTGAAATTACAAAAGGGGAGGGTCTGGTGATTGAATATTCCTGTCCGGTCCAGTATTCAGATTATCAGGCATTTGTACTCGATGAAGTGTTGTATGCCTATAAGCCCCTGTTGTTTCCTGGCGATGCTTACAGATCGGCAGCCTTTTCAGGGAGTTGTGAGGTAAATGCCGCCTGCAGCGAGGGTGACGATTGGCGTGATCAGATCAAGAGTGTAGTCAGGATACAGATCAAGCGGGCAGGATCCTCCTATTGGTGCACAGGAACTCTGGTCAACAACACCGCTTCGGACTTTGCGCCCCTGATTCTGACCGCAGACCACTGTGCAGGTACCTTTCCCGGGCCCTATTCAAGCCCCGATGATGTTTCACGCTGGATTTTCTACTTCAACTATGAAACACCGGGTTGCGACAATGAGGCTGTTTCAGACAACAAGTCACTAACCGGAGCAGTCAAACTGGCAAGCAGTTCACCGGCAGGCAACAACGGCAGCGATTTTTATCTTGTCAGGCTCAACGAAACGGTTCCTGCAGCCTACCAGCCGTATTATGCAGGCTGGACCAGTTCAGGCGCGGTAAGTCCATCAGGAGTATGCATTCACCATCCTGGCGGAGATGTTAAAAAGATATCAACCTACACCGAACCGGTCACGCTGGATCAATGGGGACAGACGGCTGAAACACACTATCAGGTCGTATGGAGTGCAACTGAGAACGGACACGGAGTTACCGAGGGAGGCTCTTCCGGATCACCATTGTTCGACAACAACGGATTGCTGATCGGCCAGCTGACCGGCGGGGAATCGGGGTGCAGCAACCTTACCGGCCCTGATTTCTATGGCAGATTGTATTATTCATGGACATCGAACGGCGTTCACGACAGTGTTCAGCTGAAGCCCTGGCTTGATCCCCTGAATACCGGTATCAATACCCTGAACGGCTCATTCAACCTCAACCTCGCAAATGCCCTCTTTGCTGCGGATACCACGGTAATTCCCCTGGGCTCTCCTGTTGTATTTACTGATCTGTCAACCGGTGGCCCGCTTACCTGGCGATGGGAATTCGAGGGCGGCGACCCTCAGACTTCTGACCTTCAGTCTCCGGGGGCGGTTTATTATGAGAGAACCGGTACCTTCAATGTAAAACTGGTTGTTTCGAACCAGGCCGGTTCCGATAGCCTGGTGCGTGAGAATTATATCCGCGTGGTTCCCGTTATCTTCCCGAATCCTGCTTTTGACCAGATCACGGTGTTGCTGGGCGACAAAGCCTCGGAAGTGCAGGGCATGATTGTTTTCAACTCACTGGGACAAAAGGTATTCGAATCTGAGGACTTATGCCCCGGCAGCAAATCCTGTGAATTCAGTCTGTCGGGACTGGAATCAGGCTATTATTTCGTAAGAATTACCGGGACCGACTTCAGTGAAACGTATAAGTTGCTGGTTATCAGGAATTGAAGCTTTCGGTTCTGAATTTCCTGCCTGTTTTTTTACAAATGATTTCTGCCACCCCACGTCCGGATGTCAGGGCTGTAGGCAGTCCGCCACCCGGACTAACCCATTGCCCGGCCATCCAGAAATTGTCCAGTCCGGGAAGCGATAAAGGCAATTGCCTGAAGCCGAGTTCAGGTGTCATGATCCAGCCTTCAAAACTTCCTTTCCAGTTGTTGGTATATCGGATTACCGTGGCCGGAGTGGAGAGGTCTTTCATGTCGAGGTATCCGGCCAGCGGACCCAGCCTTTTTTCCATGCCACTGACAAGTTCGTGGATAATCCGCTCTTTTTCTTCCTTATACTTGCCAAATTCATCGGTTCTCAGATTCACCCAGTATTTGTGCTCCCTGGTCGGGATAAGGGCAGTGATAAGTGTCTTACCTTCGGGGGCCAGATCAGGATCGAAGCTGTGAACCCTGATGCTGATCTCGCTGAGGGTATTGGCCGGATCGATGCTCACCGGCTGTGTCAAAGGGAAGATCAGGCTGGAAGCCGCTGATTCGATTTTGCGGTTTATGCCCAGCGACAATTGCAGGTAGGAGGGAAAAAGCAGGTTATTGTTGTAGAAGGCATTTGTTTTTGAATCCACGAAACGGCCTTTGAGCATGCGGAACAAGGTGGAATATCCGTCTGCTGCCGATACCACAAAATCTGCCGGGAACTCCTTCCCCTGGCTGTCCCTGAGCCCGCAGGCCAGATTTTTACCGCCTTCACTTCGGGTCATGATCTCTTCAATACGGCTGTGATAGTGGATACTGCCGCCGAGGGCCAGATACCGGTCTTCAATCAGCCTTGAAAAAGCCAGGGAGCCTCCAATGGGATAGCCTGCAGTTTTGTTGTGCATCCAAGCTGTGGTAATCATCAGAAATACAATGCCCATTTCAGGGACAAAAAGGTTCCCAATGGTTTTACGGAGCAAAGGATTCCGGCAGCGACCTGCAAAGTCTGCAATGCTCACCTTCGACCATTTGTTGAGCAAACCAAGGTATGGCCCCAGTTTGACCACTGTTTCAACCATATCCTTCAGGGTGAAGAGTTCGCGGGGTTTGCCCAGGGGGAGTTTCATCACCGAGAATCGCCGGGCAGCGTGTATATAATCACCGATCACCTCACGATCTTCGGGTGCTTTCTCCAGAAGCTCTTTCTCGAGCAGGTCGATGTTGTTGTAGAACCGGATGCATTTCCCTGTTTCATCCTCATACTGATAGAAGATGTCGTGATCATGAATCTGAAGCTTCTTCATGTCGATCAGCTCATTCCAGGCATTGTACAGGCTGTTACCTTCCCGCGAGCCAACCAGCCAGTGAATACACCCATCGATGTTGAAGCCGTTGCGCTGCCAGGAAGTACACAAACCCCCGGGCAGGTTGTGAAGTTCGTGAATTTCGGTTTCAAACCCGTTCATCTGCAGGTAACTACCGGCACTCAGACCGGCAATCCCTGCTCCGATGATGCTTACTTTCTTTTTCATAGTCATGGATTTTTTCAGATTCAGGCAGCAAGGATTTCCTCACTTTTATTACACTTTGTCTCATGCACCGTTGTTTGATCGGCTTCAATGCCCAGCCTTTGCATCAGTTCTTCTATGTTTAAAGATGTCGCAACCGGTTTGTTGCACCAGTGCCGGCATCCGCTGTGGTTGAGCAGCACACACTGGGCAGGTACCGCGTGTTTGCGCAATTCCAGTCCACCGGCAATCACCGTTGCTGCACAGGCAACACCAACAAAGGCAGTGCCTGATCTTTTAAAACTTTTCCCTGCCGTCAGTGCCGAGGAATGGCGGATGATTTCAACCCCGAAGTTATGCTTTTTTCCCAGTTTCCTGATCTCGTTGATGCTGCAGGCAGATGTACAACCGGTACACACTTCTGAACCATGCCTGATGACCGATTTGCAGTTTTTACCTCCGTTGAGCTTCATGCAGGCAGGAAGAAGGACGATCTTTCCGGCACAAGTGTCAAACATGGGTTTCATTGCCCGGTTGTAGATGTCGGCCCCGAGCATATTCAGGTGGTACTCGGTCCTGCTTCTGAGCACCGATATCTTGTCTTCACGCAACGGGTAAGCGTTGGCTGCAGCGGCCACAAACCGGGTTACCCCTTCAGTAAACGGGCCAAGTACAAGCAGGCTCTCATGGCTGAACCATCTCGCGAATCCGCGGAAAACACTCAGTGTTACAAAGGCATAGGTATCGCCCATATGCTCCAGAAAATTTCTCCAGGTTTCCATGCGTGCAGCCTCGCGGTGGAATTCCCCTGTTGCCTTAATCCAGGCTATCAGCCGGGCCAGTCCCTTCGGGTCAGGAAAAAGAAAGCGTGACCGGTCTGAAGGCTTCTCCAGCAATCGGTAAGCCAGGGCACCCCTCAGGAGTTCGGCTGTTTTGCGTTTCAGTCCACCCCGTGACCGAAGTGCCGCGGTCTGTTGCATCAGGCTGATGGCATTGTTCCCCGTACCGGCAGCATACCCGCCGTATGTGTTCCAGAAAACCCCCAGCATCAGGGCTTCAAAAAGAAAGACTTCCCGGTCTTCACCTGATGCTTCACCATGCTGTTCCTGAAAACTCATGAAATGAGTGATGAATGAACCCAGCCGGTTTTCCATCTCTGAGCGCATAAACCTTGCAAATGCTTCAAGGGTTTCCCGGTAATTGCCGGAACCCGGATGGACGCTAAGGGAATAGACTGATGTATGAATTTGATTCGCAGGCATCTGATGATCATTTTGATGCCAAAAATAGGTTGTAAGAATCCTCAGGAAAAGTGAAATACGATGAGTGGGTAAAAACGACCGGTGAACCGGGTTTTTTACCGGTTCAAAATCCACCGGGTGTCTGGATTATCTATTGCAATTCCAGTTCACCTTCTGTCTTTCCACTGATCAATCTTAAGCAGGATGGTGTCGTTGTTGTGGTTGATATTTAACCTGTTGGGGACATCTTTCCCTGAAAGCATGGTTTCTACCGTTTTCCAGCTTCCACGGGTAATTTTGTATTCCAGGGTTTCCCTGTCGGTGGTGATGGTGATCACTGGTCTTCCTTTCTGATCGCGACCGAAGGAATAATCGGGGTTTCCGGGGTCCCAGTTGTTAAAATCACCGGCGATGAATAGGGTTTCATCGGGTCGGGTCGAGGCCGGGAGTTTATCAAGAATGAAGGTGATCTTGCTGAGTTTTCTGTAATTCAGGGTTTTCCATGCTTTCACCGAAAGGAAAACTGTATCGCTGTCATCAAAACAATATCTGCGGTTCTCAATATCGTGGTGTTTGCTGTCAGTTTCCACCGACGCCCAGTCGCCCATGGTGAATTTGAACTCCATGCATTCCCCTTGTTTTTCAACATTCCTGAAATAGAAACCTTTCGGGTGCTTTTGCATGGTATAGGTGATATCTCCCGGGTTCCAGAAATTGTATTCTGAAGCCATATAGATAAGCGCATCCTCAGGCGTATTTTCAGGATAATCGGCGATAACAAACACGGTCTGTGTGCAGTTCATCGGCTCGGTATCTCCCCAGCATTCTACCTGGTTGATCACTACATCCTCTTCACCATAAACCAGTTCACGGTTCTGTATATCATAGCCGCACTCATTCTTTTCAACCCTTGTCCAGTCGCCCCGTGTGAATTTGTAACTGAGTTTCCCGATGCCCCTGGGGAGCATGATGGAAAAAGTCCCTGCTGAGTCGCGGTTCATACGGAAGCGTTCATCTCCGGGATCCCAGTTGTTGAAATTGCCGGTTATGTAAATGGCAGAGTTTGCCGGTGTGTTGAGGGGTATATTCTCTACAACGATTTTCTGCCGGTAGCAGGAGCTGAGCAGCAAAAGGGCCGATAAAGCCACGGGTACAAGTCTGGTTTCAGAGAGCATATTCATTTTCATTCGTGAGTTATTGATCAAGCCAGTTTAAAAACTCCTGAGCTTTGGCCCTGCTGACAAACACCTGTTCGGGCGCCGCCGGAATAAGTTCGGTCAGCAGCCGGCCGTTAAAATACCTGTTTACTTTGCCGATACAATGAACGGCTGCTATGTAACTTCTGTTTAACCTGAAGTATTTTGCCGGGTCGAGCTGACTGCTCACCTGGTCGAGGGTGTATTCTATGATGTAGCGGTTATTGGCTTTGGTCACCAGGAAAACCACATTGTCTTCTGCATAAAACCAGGCGATCTCCTCCACCGGTATGTGTCTGAACTGATCGCCGATTCGGGCGACAAACCTGGATTTGAATTCCTTACGGGCTGGCGACAGCAACTGCTCCAGCATGCTCAGGTCAAAAGGAGGTTGTTTGCCGGAGGAATACATTTCGCGTACCTGATCAAACTTGCTCAGTGCAGCTTCCAGATCAGCCTGTTTCACGGGCTTCAGCAGGTAGTCGATGCTGTTGACCTTAAATGCCTGAATCGCATATTCATCGAATGCTGTGGTAAAGATTACCGGACAAAGGATTTTTTTCTGCCGGAAGATATCGAAACTCAGCCCGTCTGACAGTTGAATGTCAAGAAAAATCAGGTCGGGCAAAGGGTGGGTATTCAGCCACTGAAGGGTATCTTCCACCGAATCAATACAATCAAGAACTACGGTTTCGCCTCGAACTGCCTTTAACAGGCGTTTAAGTTCCTGCTGGGCAAATGGTTCGTCCTCTACGATCAGCACTTTCAAAGCGTTCATATTAACGGGACTTTAACGATAAACTCTGTTTCCGATTCGATCACTTCCACCGGTTTGTCGGTGAGGAAGCCATAGCGGCTGCTGATGTTGGCCAGCCCTATGCCCGACGACACCACGCCATTGGTCTTCTTCTGAAGGTTGTTAGATACAGCAATGTATCCGCTTCCGGTGGCGTCAATGCGGATAGTGAGTGGTTTCCTGGCCGATACAATGTTGTGTTTCACGGCATTCTCTATGAGCAGTTGTAGGGTCATGGGTGCAATCAGCCTGACATTCTGATCTTCCGGTACATCAAATACAACCTCCAGCTTGTTGTCGAACCTCAGCTGATAGAGGTAAACAAACGAACGGATGAATTTAAGCTCATCGCTGAGCGGGATCAGCTCCTTGTTGCGGTTATCCAGCACATAACGATAAACATCGGAAAGGTCGCGGATAAAACCGGCCGCCTTGTCGCGGTCTTCATACATCAGCGAAGAAAGTGTGTTCAGGCTGTTGAACAGAAAATGCGGATTTACCTGGGTTCTGAGGGTCTCGAAACGATATTCTGCGTTTTCCTTGCGGAACCTTTCCATTTCGGCAAGGCCATCTCTCCAGCGTTTGAGGAGAAACAGCGCAAATTCAACAAACGCAGGGATCAGGGCGAACAGAAAGAGGTAATAAAGGGTGGTGATGATTTCATCGGAAAGCTGAATAAACTGAACCTCAAGGAGGTAAATCTTGAGGGGGAGGTTGATCGCGACAATGAGAAAAGTGATCAGAAAAGAACCGATAGCAATTTCAATGAACAGTCTGCGCAGGGGGCTTTTTTCCCATGGATGGAAGCGTTCAAGCTGCTTTTTCATCAGCCTTACCGTTTCCAGCGTACACAGGGTCAGCAAGGCAGCACCGAGGTACTCCTCTGCCGGCCTGAGGATCTCGTGGTTCCTGTAGAACAGACGAAAGATCAGATCGAGCAACAGTTTCAGGGGAAAGCTGGCTGCAATCAGGATAAGTAATCTGGGTATCAGTCTGTTAACAATACCTTTAACCATGTTGTTGTATCTGCCGGTCCTCAAAGGTAGCAAATCGGTGATTATTTCAGTGAAGCGGATAAGCAAAGCAGGTCCGTTGCTTTCGGAATACTGCAGCTGAAAAGCGCCGGAACGAATCCCGGCGTTTTCAGTTTCAGTGCGGAAGTGGTGACTGCTTGCTTTCATCATCAAAGGTTTCCTGAGGTTTTACAATTCAGATGGAGAGGTTGAAGTCAGCAATGGATTCATTGTCTTTTAACACAGAAATCCTGTAATTGCCTTTCGGAAGTTCATTCAGGTAATAGCGGATGTAACGGGTTGATTGTTTTTTTACCCGGGTGGTCATCATACGGGTGCCCGATTCGCTGTAAATGACAATCTTAAGCAGTTCACCGGCGGGTTTCGCCACATATACATCCACACTTTCGGTATTGTTGCGGAAGATTTTTACATTGGGACTGGCTGATTTTTTCTCTTCACCGGCAATGGCTGTGAAACTCAGGATCATCATCAGGGCAACGGCGGTTGCTAAGGTCAGTTTTTTCATGGCTTTTTGTTTTTTGGGTTGTTACTGTTTTCTGTTGATGAAGCAAATGTATAACAGCCTGCAGGTCAGGGAAACCAAATCCCTGTGAAGCATCATTCGGGAATGGTGAACTGTACGACTGACCCGGTGAAGTGACATGGAAACTGAGATGAAAATGACTACTGGAAGGGGAGGTGTAACAAAAATGGCCGCTTAACGGTCCGGGTGATGGGAATGAAAAGGAAAGGATGCTTATGAAAGATCGGTGACCAATCCCGGCTTCTTAAAGAATCAGATAAAATACGGTTATTCCGTTTACGCAATTTTACCGGGAGAAGAAATGCAGAATTGAATCACACACTTTGGGCATTTACCTGTATGATGCATACAAAGCCCGGACTGCCCACGACCCGGATTTCCTGACACAGTTGTTTCGGCTTCCTCTGTAAGGTACAAGCAAAGTTGCTTATTTTCAGGGAGTTTTTAACGGTGGTTCTCCAGCGTTTCGGTCAATACTGTGGTAAACAGCTGTTTCAGACTGATGCCCACACTGGCAGCCTGACGCGGTACAATGCTGGCTTCGGATAAACCGGGCACCGTATTGACTTCGAGGAAGTAAAACGTGCCGGGGTTTGAATGGTTCTCAGGAGTTAAAATGTAGTCAAATCTGACGATGCCCCGGCAATTCAGTTTTCGGTAGAGCATGGCGGAGACATTTCGGCAGGTTTCAGCAAGCTCTGCATCTATGGGA
>CALMDN010000012.1 GCA_937864935.1 uncultured Bacteroidales bacterium | reverse complement strand
AGCCTCGTGCTCCGCCTTCAGACACACCCGGTCAAGGATTCCCAGAGCGTTTTCTTCTTCCGGTTCAACCGAAAGCCTGAGAAATCCCTCCTCTTCACCGCGGAACATGGCCAGAATCCGGTGTGAGGGTGCTTTGAGGATGTGCTCGTTGGTTTCATAATAATTCTGATAATGCATCCCTTCGAGTTCCTTTCCCTTCACAGGTTTTGATGAAATCAGGGCTTCCCGGCTAAACAGTCCACGGATCCGCTCTCTGGAAATCCTGCTTTCGTTTACCCATTCTGCAATGATGTCGCGGGCTCCGGCCAGCGCCTCATCAACCGAATGGACAGCCTTTTCTTCACTCACAAAAGCCTCTGCCCTCTGTTCGGGGATCATAGGCTGCTGCATCATCAGCAGTCTGGCCAGGGGCTCGAGGCCTTTCTCCCTGGCAATGGTGGCGCGGGTTTTGCGCTTCACCTTGTAAGGGAGGTAGATGTCCTCAAGTTCGGTAAGGGTAAGCGCTTCTCTGATCAGCTTCTCCAGCTCCGGCGTCATCTTTCCCTGTTCGGTCACCGACTCAAGGATAAATGCCCTGCGTTTCTCGATCTCAGTCAGCTGCTCATTGCGGTCGCGGATGGCAGCCAGCATTACCTCATCGAGGGTGCCGGTCATCTCCTTACGGTAACGGGCAATGAACGGGATGGTGGCCCCTCCCTCCATCAGCTTCAGGGTATTGAATACCTGCCATGGCTGAAGGTTAAGCTCCCGGGCAATCTTTTCTGCAAACAGTTCTGTAAACTCACTCATATACTGCATTGAATTAATCGTTGATTCCGGTGATCATGTAATTGGGCATGCGTTTGTTCACGCCGATGCCGAAGGATTGTGTTCTGCTGAATACTTCGCCGAAAAGTCCGGACAAGCGTTCGTATTCCAGCCGGGTTTCTTCATCGGTTACCAGTTTGTTGAAAACGAGCTTCCCTCCCGGCTGAAGGCAATGTTTTACATCTGACAGAAAGTCAATGGTTTCAAATGCTTCAGGCACCCTGTTGTTGATGTAGACATCGGTCACTACCAAAGCAAAGGTGCGATTACAGGTACGGATGAAATCCCTGGCGTCGGTTTCAAACAGCTCAAGGCGGGTCATTTTCCCCAGGTTGAAATGGTCTCTGCCCGCCTGAAGCACCGCCGGATCAATCTCCACACCGGTGATGGCATTTGTCAGGTTCCGTTCATTTCTCAGGATGTGGGCGACGCTCCCGCCACCGAAGCCGAGAATGAGCACCGGGGCACCTTCTCCTGCCGGTGGAGCATCCAGGTTGAAATAACGCCGGAAGGCATCGTGCAGGGGGCCGTAGGAATAGTTTACATCCCCGGCATTGATCTGGTATCGCCCGTTGATCAGGCTGACTTCAATATCGGGACCGAACCGGCTGGGGTACATCTGAAGCAGCTGCTCTGAAGCAAAGCTGCTCAGGTAGGTAAATGCCTTGCCGGTGGTTGGTTTTGAGGTGCCCATGGATGAGTGCAAAGATAAAAAAAGCCGGTGTTAACCGGCTTAAATAGTTCATGGGTGCTGATCACCGAAGCAGGGTAACGTAGCCGCGGTATTTCACTTTGCCGATTTTGCTGATGTTTCCTTTTACGTTGAAAGCCATATTCCAGGTATAAACACCTGAAGGAAGAACGGCCCCTTTGAATTTACCATCCCATCCTTCGGCGAAATCGGTGGTTTCCCACAATACCATGCCCCAGCGATCAAACACGGCGAGGCTGTAGTCTTCGATACCTTCGGTTGGTCCGATGGCTTTGAAAATTTCGTTCAGGTTGTCGCCGTTCGGGGTAAAGGCTGTGGGGAGTTTGATGTCGAGGGCGATGATCTGCAGGGAGTCAGAATTTTTGCAGCATCTGATGTCTTCATATTCAACAGTATAGAGCCCTTCCTGGCTTACTTCGAAATAACGGTTGATACTGCCATCCTGCCAGAGGTACGAATACATATCGGCACCGGCATCCAGGGGGATCACTGAACCTGGATAGATGTACCGGTAATCGGGTGGAAGGAAACTCTTTGGCGGCAAGGCATCAATGTGAACCTGAAAAATTGTATTGAAATTCTGAGAATTGAAGGTCTCGGTCAGGGTGACGGTATAATCACCGGGTGCACTGAAAACATGCGAAGGGTTCAGGCCAGTGCCGGGGGTGGTATTGCCCGGATCACCGAAATCCCAGGTGGCCTGATCGATGTTCGACTCGTTGAGTATCCTAAATGTGGTGGCATCGCCTTCGCACTTTGTGTCATAATCAACCGGTGGAATATTGAAAAAGCTCTGGATAAAATTGGGTAAACCATTTTGTGTTTTCTTGGTGCCCAGGTCAATGCCGGTTTCGTTGTAATTACAAGCTGTCCCGGGCCTGTTTGGATTTTCAATAACTCCAAGAAAATTACGATTGACCCGGCTCACATATATTTTCCCGTCACGGCCGAGCTGCAGGGCAGATACATCTGCTTCATCGGGAGCTACATTGATCTCTACAAATCCGCTACCTGAAGCAATGTCGTACTGGAACAGGTGATTGTCACGTCCGTTGGTCGGGTTGACAACGGTTACATAGAGTTTTGTTCCGTCAGGTGAAAATTCAACATAATACACACTATGGCTTGGACTGGTAATCGGCGGATTCAGGACCTGGCCACCACTCACCCTTCCGGTTTGATTGTCGAAGGAAAACAATTCAACTGTACCCGTTCCGAAGGATGCAAAGGCCACTTTGTCTCCCTGTGCAGAGATCTTCATCGCGCCAAGGTATTCACGTAAATCATAATCCGCACTTAACACAGAACCTGCTGAACTCTGAACCGGAGTTTCATCAACGCCTGCATCTGTAATTTCGTAAGCGTAAAAATTATTGCTACCCAGTCCGTGAGTAAGCACCCAGTAGTCGGTCCCGTTTCCGTGCTGAACACCTGTGAGCATCTCGGTGCAACCTGAAAGCAGATTTCTGTTATGGTCGGTTACAGCACCATAATTGTTGCTGATGGACATGTCAATTCTTGAATAATTGAAACCTTTGGTGACACCGATTTCCGCAGGATATACAATGTCGGTGGTAAAGATGTAAAACACCTGCGGTGAGCCCGGTCTCGGAACAATGATCGAAGACTGGGTCGAACCTAAGTTCCCCGAAAGGTTGGGCCCGAAATTGATCAGATTTTCCGTACTGTTCCAGACCCTCATCCCATCACTGAAGGTTATCAGGTTACCGTCAGCATCTGAGATCGCAGAAGAACCTTTCCCTACAGGAAGAATGTTGTTTACAGGGTTGTTAACGCTTACACCGGCATCGCTGAACTTAAGGCCGGCACTCTGATAGAACAACCAGTTATCTGCCTGTCTGGGAGGCACGTAGGAACACCTGTTCGGCGTCTGAGCAATGGCAAACCCTGTTAAAAACAGTGTCAGAAACGCCAGTATTGAAAAACTCTTCATCAAGCAGTCTCAGTTAATTTCCGGTATTGGGAATTGCATAAAAACATACGCAATAACGGAAGAATTTTTGAATTATTTAGCAATCACCAGTTTTTTCAGCAGCACTGTTTTTCCGGCAGTGAGCTTGAGGAGATAAACCCCAGGCTGAACAGTCCCCAGTTCGATAACACCTGTATAACTGCTGCCTCTGTCAACTTCTATAACATTGGATATCATATTCTTACCAAGGGCAGAATAAACATCCAGCTTCATTCGGCCATAAAGTTCATTGATCAGCAACTGATATCTTCCATCGGAAGACGGATTCGGATAAACAACGATGCGGTTATCGGTTTTATTTTCTTCGATTCCGTAGCTGCAGTTCTGGAAGGTAAAGAAAAGACCTAACGTGGTGTAAAAAAACGGAATATAATACGGATATGCCGGGATAAGCAGCATAGGCGCGAACGCGAAAAATATAAAAACAGTCGTGTGAAGGCTTAGTTTAAATTCTTTATTCAACAATGCAT
>CALMDN010000011.1 GCA_937864935.1 uncultured Bacteroidales bacterium | reverse complement strand
GGTTAACCTGGTCGAGGTGATTCAGGTAGATGTGGGCATCGCCGAAGGTATGCACAAATTCTCCCGGCTGAAGTCCGCAATCCTGGGCTACCATCATGGTTAGCAGGGCATAGGAGGCAATGTTGAAGGGTACGCCGAGGAAGATATCAGCGCTGCGCTGGTAGAGCTGGCACGACAGCTTTCCGTTGGCAACGTAGAACTGAAACAGCACATGACAGGGTGGCAGGGCCATCTTTCCGATCTCTCCCGGATTCCAGGCGCTCACCATCAGCCGGCGCGAATCTGGGCGGGTTCTGATCATCTCAATCACTTCACTGATCTGATCGATCGTCTGGCCGTCGGGACCGGCCCAGGAGCGCCACTGATGGCCGTAAACCGGCCCCAGATCACCATGCTCATCGGCCCATTCATCCCAAATGGTTACTTTGTTGTCGTGAAGGTACTGAATGTTGGTATCTCCTTTCAGAAACCAAAGCAGTTCGTGGATAATGGAGCGCAGGTGCAGCTTTTTGGTGGTGAGGGCCGGAAACCCTTCACTCAGATCGAAACGCATCTGGTAGCCGAAAACACTGAGGGTACCTGTACCGGTGCGGTCTTCCTTGCGCACACCGTTTTCAAGTACATGTTTCAGCAGATCATGGTATTGTTTCATAGAATAATCAACCTCTCCTTAAAAGCATATTTCGTTCAACACCCTTGATTTTTCTCTTTGAAATGGATTGAATCGCCCCATTCATTGTAGCCGATTCTGTTGCCTGACATATGAATACGGGCTTCGAGGCAGTTTTTGCAGTCAGCGGCCTCTTCATCGGTACAGGGCTTATTCTCGTAAAGTTTATAGTCGTTCCGGTAGGCCCCGGGGGTGATGTTGGGCATGATGATGTTCGCACCGATCTTCAGGGCCTTTTCACGGCCAATGGGATCGATGGCCTGCAGGGCTGTGGCGGATGCGATGTTGATGTTCTTCATCATGATCCGAAGCACTGCGATCATTTTGAGGGCCAGATTGAACCGTTCTTCCAGTGGCATCAGCAAACCGCGGTATTGCCACAAGGGTGTATCCGCATGTTCTATGTAGGGACCCATGCCACACATATCGATGTCCAATGCCTTCATAAACAGGAGGTCGCTGGCCAGATGCTCCAGGGTCTGAAAAGGAAGTCCGATCATCACACCTGTACCGAGCTGATAACCAGCCTCCTTAAGGTCGTACAGGGCCTGAAGCCTCTGATCGAAGCGATGCGAATCGTCCTGCGGATGAATGCGGTAGTAGAGATCACGGTCAGAACTCTCGATGCGCAGGAGGTAACGGTGTGCCCCTGCTTCAAACCATTGGCGGTAAACCTCCGGTGTCTGTTCACCCACCGACAAGGTGATGCCCAGTTTATCACCGGACAGCTGCTTGATCCCTTTCACCAGATTGGTGATGCGCTTTGTAAATGCCGGGCCCGACAACTCCCCTCCCTGCAGCACCACGGAACCATAATTGCTTTCATAGGCAAACCTGGCAGCATTGAGGATTTCCTCATCCGAAAGGTTATAGCGCTTTGCCTGGTGATTGCTTTTGCGGATGCCACAATAATAACAGTCTTTGGAACAGATGTTCGAGAATTCAATCAAACCCCTGAAATAGACTACATTACCAACATTCTCCGCCTTAATTTCAGCGGCTTTGCTGTATAACAGCCCCCTTTCCTCTGCATTGGCATTCAGAAGTCTGACAATCTATACCTGACTGAAAGTATCTTTTTGGAGTAAAATGCCTATGTCTGACATACGGTGTAATGGATGAATTTTGGCAAAACTAATGCTTTTTTTGCTTCGGTTACAGGACCTGATTCCCAGCAGATTGTTATCTGCGCCAGCCTGATACCGCAAGGTGCCACGGTCTGCGATACTCTTCCATCCTAATAAGGTGATAGTCAGGATCCCCGGCAGTTCCGGCAAATGGCTGGAAATAGAATTTCACCGATTGCAGGTTGCCCTGTTCTCCGTAGGTCCATTCTTCGATTTGCTCGTTGATGTAAACAACGGAGGGCTGCCCGAACACGATGTAGATCATTCCCCGGTCTGATTTCCAGCCTTCACACGTCGCGCTGAAGAGTTCATTGGCCCTCTCCACCCTCGAATAGTAGCGCCGTATCTGACTCAATGCCCTGTCAGGGCTTCCTGCCTGCCTGAGCCAGAACCCGTCGACAGCAGCCTTGGCCTGCCTCTGCATCATTTCGCTGAACTCTTCATCGGTTGAAATATACCGCAGTGATTCACGCATCACCCCGGATGATCCGATTTTAGGAAATCCGTCGTAAAACCTGAAAATGGAGAAACAATCCGGGCCTGAACCGGCTTGAATGACTCCTTCTTCAGTGAAGCTGAAAGGTCCGGCAAACGGGCCTTCAGCCATCTGCTGATTCTGACCGGACGTGTCTGCCAGTACCGGCTCCTGGTCTCCGCTGTAGGTGAAGGGGGCTATGGCAGCTGCCTTGCGCAATATACCGGTACGTGTCAACCTGACCTCCTCTTTTATGCCGGGTTTTGCCCGCACATAAAACTCTTCATCCCTGTATACAAAGTTCCTCATCAGGGGATGATTGTTCTTGTCTGTCAGCAGGTAATCACGCGAGAGTTTGTCCTTGTAACGGGGTATGCGGATCAGTTCAGTTTGGGTTGAATGACCGGCCAGATCGGTGAATTTCAGGGTGAGCAGGTAATTCCTGCCAACCGGGGCTTTCAGGTTCACTGAATCAAATCTGAAGCCGGAAAATACCATGGAATCGACCACAGTCACCGATCCTGAATCGGCCAGCTGCCCTTTTGAAATTCCATCAAACAACCGGTATTCAATCCGGAACGAAAGGAAACTCTTTCTGTCCTTATCATTCACAACCTTCAGTTTTTGCAAAGGAACCCGGTAATACAATCTGGAAAGGCTGTCATCGGGGTTGAAAACAGCAAACCCCAGTCCGTCGAATGATTCATCAACATCGTAATTGCCGGCAAGGTTCTGTATGGCCAGTGTGCCCTTTGAGGAGCAACCGGAGATCAATACTGCACACAGCAGAAACATGACTGCCTGAAGCAAAATGCCTGAAATCCGGGTGTTATAGCGGGTCATGGTGATACGGTTGAGTGGTGAAAATCCCCATGGCTAAAATAAGGATAAAAATCAGAATTGCGGATGAATTCAGCCTATGCGGCAAATCTGTATTGCAGGCTATTTAACCCGCAAACGGGCTCCGATCTGAAGTTTCTTATTTTCAGAGATACCGTTGAGTTTGCAGATCTTCGCAACCGTGGTTTTATACCTGAGCGAAATGCCGTACAAGGTATCGCCTGACCTGATGGTATGGTATTTTTTTGTTACCTGGCTCTGGGTTTCATCGCCTGCCTGGCCTGGTTCAGAAGCTGCAGGCTTAGGGGTGCTTTTTTTTCTGCTGAAAAAGTCCTTGTCGATGATCAGGGTATCCGCGGCAAGGCAGAAATTATCAAAATTGAGAATTCTGTTGGGATTGAAATGCTCGCCCATGTACCGGGTTTCAAAATGGAGGTGTGAGGTTGTTGCCCTTCCGGTTCTGCCACCCAGGCCAATCACTTCACCGGCCTTCAGTTCCTGGTTCACATTTACAAGTATCCTGGACAAATGGGCATAAACTGTTTCAAGTCCGTTGTTGTGTCTTACAACCACCATTTTCCCATAACCGCTCATTACCCTCGCAATCCTTACCTTACCCGAAAATGCCACATGCACGGTATCGCCGGTTTCGAGTTTTATATCTGCGCCGGCATGAAATCGCCTGCCCCTGGGCCCATAAGGGGAGATCAGTTTGCCCCTGAAGGGAAAACAAAAGTCACTCTCCTCCGGATTTTTGAGTACAATAGTGCGGGGTTCCTCAAGTTTCGAAAAATCGGTTCTGGTAGTCCTTATGTACAAGGTATCCCATCTTGCACTGCTCACAATGTCAGAAGGAACAAAGATGCTTTCTGCGGGAAGGTACATATCTAGTGAATCGGGTTCAGTATTCTCAATCTCCGCAACTTCCTCTTCGGTGATTTCATCTTCATACAATTGATCATAATTGTAGAGGAAAGGACCGGCTACAGTGGTGTCGGCTGAGAGAAAAAACTCAGTGGTATCAATCACAAAGCCTTGAGCTGATGCTGAAAGCGGCAGGCCGGCAATACAAACAACTGCAATAAGAAGTAATATAAATTTTTTAATAACCACGCCAGATCCCATGCTTGTTTCTTCCCGGATGATGCCTGCAAAAATAAGCATTTCAACATTGGATTCTGTTCCAAATCGGGGCAAACCGAAAATCCGGGCCATATTTCCTGTTAAAAAATGTTAAGCTGACTGTAAAAAAAAGGCGGCTGAATTGCTCAGCCGCCCATTAACTATCATGCAACTTCTCTTATGGGAAAACAATTCCCGGATAGTCCCCAACATTTACCAGAGGGACCGTTGATCCATATTTTTCATTGATTGCTTCAATAAAGTGATTGGCAACAATGGCATTTCCACGCGGAGTAAGGTGTACTCCATCAAGGGAGAAAATGCCTCCGGTAACGTAGGAGACACTGAATTTAATCCCATCATACACCAATCCAGATTTTGCCTCAGCCATAAAAGCATTGGCATCGACAAAGGCGAGTCCTTTGCTCTCTGCCAGACTGCGCAGTGTGCTATTGAAACCATTGGTAGCAGCTTTAACGGCGCCAACTTCTGCTTCATCAAGAATGTAGAATCCCGGTATGGGTTTCTGGCTTCCCCATCCTCCGCAACGGATAGAATCCTGTGGCAGGGTCAGCAATACCAGTTCACCGGCTTTCAGCTGCCTTAAGCCCACTCCATTGGGTGAGGTAGGGTCAGCAATTACAAAAGGATTCTGGCCCAGCTGAAAACTGATTCCAAGCAAGCCTCCGCCATAAGCCTGATTCAGCGCATCTACCTGTGCCTGTTCGGTGAGCACCAGTCCGTTGTAGGGGATGGTATTGAAGAAAGGAATGCTGGTAACATCGGGTATGTTGGCTACAACCCCTTTGGCTCCGCCGGATGTAAGGGTGTTGATGATACCGTTGAGTGCTCCGGTAAAAAGGTCCTGACTGGTGATTACATCACCGGCGCCACCTGAAGTTGAGTAGCCCAGAACATCGTTGTTTCCGATCCAGAGAGAGAAAAAAGTCGGACTGGCAGCCATGGCATCGGCCACAACCGATGTTGAAGCAGATGAAGCAAAACGGACGAAATAAGGATTCGCGGTCTGGGGAACGGCAAAGAGTCCGGCCGGATCCCCGTAACCGGGAGCAACCAGATGGTAAGACTTTGCTCCGGGCACGCCGAAGTTATTCACTGTATACCCCACCGGGGTAACTGCACCGGGTAAACCAGTAGGGGTA
>CALMDN010000010.1 GCA_937864935.1 uncultured Bacteroidales bacterium | reverse complement strand
GGTGAAATAATGCCGGTATAATTGAAAACAATGAATCATGCGAACTTCCGGGGCATTCCACCGAACAAGGGGTGCCCTTTGAGTGTTTAGAAAAAAAACATCCGCAAATGGAAAAACCATCTGAAACACTGAAGAAGTTTTACGAGCCTTCGCGCGAAATCAAAAAGCACGCCCATGTAAAAGACCATGAGGCCCTTTACCAGCAATCGATTGCCGATCCGGAGCAATTCTGGGCCAACGAAGCCCGCAAGCTCGATTGGTACCGCAAATGGGATAAGGTGCTGGATGCCTCCAACCACCCTTTTTACGAATGGTTCACCGGGGGTAAAATCAACATTGTGCACAATGCCCTCGACCGTCACCAGAAAAATGCCACCCGCAACAAACTGGCCATCATCTGGGAAGGTGAGCCCGGTGATGTCAGAACCTTCTCCTATCATGCGCTGAACCGCGAAGTTTCCAAGTTTGCGAACATTTTAAGGTCGATGGGGGCCAGGGCTGGTGAAATTGTCACCATCTACATGCCCCAGATTCCCGAAACGGTGATAGCCATGCTGGCCTGTGCCAAAATCGGCGCCATACACAGCGTGGTATACGGAGGTTTCAGCGTTGAAGCCCTGGCCGAGCGTATCGAAGATGCCAACAGCCGCATCCTCATTACCGCCGCCGGTGGTTACCGCCGCGGAAAAGCAACCTCTCTCAAGAACATCGCCAACGAGGCCATGAAACGCTCCCCGACCATCGAAGTGTGCATCACGGTAAAACGCACCGGCGAAGAATGTTACATGGAAAATGACCGTGATTTCTGGTACCACGACCTGATGTCGATGCCTCTTGCGTGCACCAACTGCCACACCGAACAGACCGATGCCGAGGATCCGTTGTTTATCCTTTATACTTCAGGCACAACAGGAAAACCCAAAGGTTTGGTTCATACCCACGGTGGATATAGTGTCTACACCACCTCCACCTTCCGGTATGTATTTGACATCAAGCCCGAAGACCGCTTCTGGTGTGCTGCCGATCCGGGATGGATCACCGGTCACAGTTATATGGTTTATGGCCCGCTGATCAACGGAGCCACCATCATGATGTATGAAGGAGCACCCAACCACCCCTACCCGAACCGCTGGTGGCAGATGATAGAAAAATACGGAATCAATATCCTGTACACCTCCCCTACAGCCATAAGAGGGCTGATGCGCTT
The DNA here is from genome assembly GCA_937864935.1 of uncultured Bacteroidales bacterium. GTDB lineage: Bacteria > Bacteroidota > Bacteroidia > Bacteroidales > Lentimicrobiaceae > Lentimicrobium. The sequence goes on along the minus strand of CALMDN010000010.1, from coordinate 1,316 downwards.
CGGCTCCTCCTGGGCCGACAGGCACAACCTCACCTCCCTCAGGCTGCTCGGATCGGTGGGTGAACCCATCAATCCGGAAGCCTGGAAATGGTATTATGAAGTCATCGGCAAAGGACGCTGCCCCATTATGGATACCTGGTGGCAAACCGAAACCGGCGGTCACATGATTACCCCGATCCCAACCCTGGCCCTGAAACCCGGTTCAGCAACAAAGCCCTTCTTTGGAATTGAAGCAGCGGTGGTGGATGATTCCGGAAAAGAAGTAAAAGCCGGTGAAGAGGGAACACTGGTTATTAAAAAGCCCTGGCCGGGCATGGCACGCACCATCCTGGGCGACCCCGACAGGTACGTCGAAAAATACTGGGAAAAATTCAGCAAACAACAGTGGTACCTGGCCGGCGATTCGGCCCGCAAAGACGAAGATGGCTATTTCTGGATCATCGGCCGCATCGATGATGTTATCAAAGTGAGCGGCTACAGGCTGGGCAGTGCTGAAATCGAAAGCGCCCTGGTAAGTCATCCTGCAGTCACCGAAGCTGCGGCCATTGGCCTTCCCGATGAACTCAGGGGCAATGTGATCCATGCCACCGTTATACTGCGGCAGGGGTTTGAAGCCAGTGACAAACTCGCCGACGAACTCAAGAATCACGTAGAACGCGAAATCGGACCGATTGCCAGACCAGCCTTCATTGTGTTTGCCGATGCACTGCCCAAAACACGCAGCGGGAAAATCATGCGCAGGGTGCTCAAAGCCAGGGCCCTCGGTCAGGAAACCGGCGACCTTTCAACGCTTGAAGAATAAGGGAAGGGATTCGAAAGAATATTTCATAATTTTGTAAAAAAAACTTCGATCATGAAAAAATTCTTCGCCCTGATGCTGGTTGCAGTCATTTTTACTGCCTGTAACTCAACTGTTACCGATAATGCAAACCAGAATTCAAACAAAGAAGTGAATGTTGCTGCCGTTAAAACCGTGAAGCTCCATGTAACCGGAATGACCTGCGAAGGCTGCGAAAACACCGTTAAAGAGGCTGTTAACGGCGTTGAAGGCGTAACCGGCGCCGAAGCTTCTCATGTTGCTGAACTGACCACCATCACCTACGACACCACCCTCACCAGTGTTGAGAAACTGAGCTCAGTGATCAACGACCTGGGATACAAGGTTGAAGGGCTGGCCGGCAATGCTGTACCCACGCAGTAACAATCAAGCGTTTTGCAGAGACCAATTTCAATCTGCAATCCATTCATTGCTCATTTTAAATGAAATTATTAAGTTTATTGAAAAGCGTCGCGCGAAAGAGAAACTTTCGAAGATT
>CALMDN010000009.1 GCA_937864935.1 uncultured Bacteroidales bacterium | reverse complement strand
AGGGGTGAGGGTGAATGGCTATTTTATCTGGAGTTTCACCGACAATTTTGAGTGGGCCTAAGGGTACAGACCGCGGTTCAGGCTGGTTTACATTGATTATGATACCCAGCAACGGATCGTTAAAGAATCGGGGCGGTGGTTCAGCCGGTTTTTGGGTAACGGCAACATAGAAGTCTGAGGCATAAGTCACAGACTAGTACCGGCCACATTGAGGTTCAGGCACAAGTCACAGACTTGCGCCTGCTACATTGGTGTTTGAAGGTGGAGTAGCAGAAGTGCACCGGCTGTTTTTACTCAAAATTGCTTAACACAGTAAGCAGAAACTAAAGAAAATTACTCAATTCACCAGGCAGTTGTTTATCCGGATAACCCATTTTATCTCAGCTTGTATTTCTGACATTGCATTATAATTGAGTATCCTTTTGCCAGTTCCGTTTCTCCAGCTTCCTGAAGTTGGGTTCATCCTTTATTTTCACCAGGTAATTCCCCAGCCGCAGCATTTCCCTGTCATCCGGATCGCCTTTGAATTCAGTTATGATGATGGCATTGCCGAAGTTTTCCTGCAGTCCGGCCGGTTTATCGTCCACAATCAGGATTCTGTCTAAGGAGAAGCCCAGCTTTTTTACTTTTTTCAGGCGTTTCACAAAAACCGGATAGGGAAGCCCTTTGGTTTCACCTGTTTCCTTGTCAAGGATATTCCGGAGGGGTGTTCTTTCCCTCCCCCACACAAAGGCCAGGGGGATTTCGGGCGGGAACAGGGCCCAGACAATCTCCGCCACATAATCTCCGGTAGCCGCTGACCAGACTGCCAGTTGATAGTGCTCAGCAGCCAGCTGCAGGAAGGCATCCACTCCGGGCCGCTTCAGCACATGGTAGCCGGGGATCCTGAAATCAAACGCACCCCCATCCATCTCAGGGGTCGAAAAAATCAGGGTTTCATCCAGATCGAGTATGAGCAGCGGTTTGGGATTCATGTGATGCATTGCTTTTGGTCCGGGCAGGATGCAATGGGATTTTCTCCAAAAATATTGAAAATACCGTTATGGTTTCGGGGATGTGGCAGATGGCGCAGAATTGAACCGGGAGCATTGGGGATTAGGCACAAGTCACAGACTTGCGCCAGCCATATTGGTGTTTGAGGCAGAAGTCACAGACTTGCGCTTGCCACATTTTGTGTTCATGGTCTCACTTTACACAGGCGTTTTACTTTTTCCCTGTCTGCCTGTGGCAAACAGCCTGCCTTTATGCTCCGGGCAGACAGGTGATACACAACAATACATAAGCAAAGATTGTCTGGATTTTACGAAGTTAGTTTCGTAGCCTTGTTTAGAAGCGAATGATTGCTCTGTTGAGGGTTAAGGCACGCGTCAGGAAATAAGACGCGTGCAAGCGATGGTCAGAAACCCTGCCTTTCCGGCAGGCAGCCTGCCTGCCGCAATGCAAAGCAGGCAGGATAAAACGCGTGCAATCATGTATTTTGGGCTTTTCACTTTTAGGCCCGTAGCACGCGTCAGAAAATAAGACGCGCGCAAACATGCTAACAAATGAAGGCGGGATAAGACACACGCAAGCATGCAATTGAATGGTAACTTTTTACCTTTCTGCCTGTGGCAAACAGCCTGCCTGTATGCTCCAGGCAGACAGAGCAGGCTGTTTACTTTTTACTTTTTACTTTAGCCTTGTCTCCTACTTCACCACCTTCAGCTCGTTGCCCGCAATGTCTTCCCAGCGGTAGAAATGGAAGGTTTTGTCGTCGCTCATGGTGATGAACATACCATGTTTGAAAACATCGTTGAGCGGCATTTCTGTAACATCAGAGCCATCACTTTCCTGTGCTGATACCTTGATAATTTTCAGCAGCTTGTGTTCGTAGGGATTCTCTTTGGTTCCCTCGCGGCTGTAAATGCGGAACTGGTTAACCTGCTGATCCGACAACAGTATGTAACCTTCGGTAGGAGATGTTTTGTAGATCGAGAGTCCTTCGTGATCTTCAGCAATGCCGGTGGTGGCAAACAGGGCCAGTTCCTGGTTCCCTTTATCGGGAGAGGCGTAGTACTGCCTTACACCCACCCCTTCGTTGGAGTAATAAACATACCCCAGCTCATCATCAACCACCACGGCTTCGATTTCCTTACCCCCGGTAAATTCGCCGAATGCCCTCACCTTTTCACCGGTGACCACACCACCGGCCCCGGCGGTCAGGCGGTACTGCCAGAGGTAAGAACCTGCAGGACCTGTTTTTCTGCTGACAATGGCATAAACGGTACCGTTTGAAGGGTTTTTGTAGAGCCCGACGCCCATGGGGTCGCGTTCCGTTTCACCTTCAAAAACCGGGATTCCGCCACCATCAATCGCCTGCATGGACGGGAGTGAATAAACCCTGATCATGTTTCTGCCCCTTTCGGTGAATACGGCTATGTCGGTGGCTGTTCCGTTCACATCAAGGCCGTATTCAATGTCAATGTTGATGGGCCGTTTGAGGTTAAATACCGAAAGTGATGTATCGATTTTCCCCTCAAGGTTGTAAACGTAGATTCCCCCTGTAAGGTCACCTTTATCTGTTCCAAGGATCAGGCTTTTCGAAGGGTCTGCCTTATTAATCCAGATGGCCGGATCGTCGGTGTCGTTTAAAGATTTTT
>CALMDN010000008.1 GCA_937864935.1 uncultured Bacteroidales bacterium | reverse complement strand
GAATTTTGAATATGCTGTTAATCAGCCTGATTCGCTGATAATCGATGCAGCCCTCACTTCGGACGGATTTTCGGTGCAACAGTTCGGAAAAACCAGCTTTACCTTCATCAACGAGCCGTTCCTGTACACTGCTTATGAAAAAGGTCAGCCGGTAAGGCAGTTCATGGTTGGGCCCGAAAACCCCGATTTCAGGACCATCGACCGCATCCCGGCCTCTCTGAAAAATGCCATCATGACTTCGGAAGACGGTGCCTTTTATTACCACAACGGCTTTATCCCCGAGGCTTTGAGGGCAAGTATCATCACCAACATCAAGCAAAAACGGTTTGCACGCGGAGGCAGCACCATCAGCATGCAACTGGTTAAAAATGTTTTCCTCACCCGCAACAAGATCATCACCCGCAAGCTGGAAGAGATGCTGATTACCTGGCTGATAGAGTCGCAGCGGCTGGTGAGCAAAGACCGGATGTTTGAGGTGTACCTCAACATCATTGAAACCGGGCCGATGGTGTATGGGGTAAATGAAGCGGCGCGGTTCTACTTCAGCAAAGATGTATCGAAACTGACCCTGGCCGAGAGCATATACCTGGCCAGCATTGTGCCGAAACCAAAATGGTTCAGGTATTCTTTCGATGAAAACGGTAACCTCCGCGAACATCTGCAGTCTTATTATGAACTGGTATCCGGGAAAATGCTCCGCAAAGAGTGGATCACGCAGGAGGAATACGACAACCTGCTTCCGCAGATTGAGCTGAAAGGCCCGGCCCGGGAGATGGTGCTTCCGGTCGATTCTATTCCCGCGGAGGAAGAGGCAGATCCGGATTTTATCTGAAAACCATTGATCGTAAAAGTATATAGCTATGTCAATTTTAAGGGTAATTCTGGCAATTGTCTTTCCGCCGCTGGCTGTGCTGGACCAGGGCTGCGGATCGGTGCTGATCGTTTTTCTGCTTACACTGGCCGGCTGGATACCGGGGGTGATCGCCGCACTGATCATCCTGAACAGGAAGTAAGTTGCTGAATGTCAGTCTGAGCTTGACAGGTTTCTGGCACACGGCAACATTCAGGCAGACAGGCCTGCTTGTCTGCGCAAGCAGACAAGCTCAGGGTAAAAATCCTTGAATTTTTGTTCCGCAAATGCGGGGTTGAATCCCAGAATCCCATACATTGGATGGTCTCGGCTTGGTTCGGCTTCGCTCACCAGCCATCGCTCGACCACCAATCGGGATTGAATCTTTGAACCGATCGAAGGGAGTCTGCCTGTGCAAAAAGGTTCAGCGAAGCCAATCTTTGAATCTAATAAAATTGCTTTGCTGCTTTTTTATCTCAGATAAAATTCGTTTCTTTGCACCCCTGTTTAAAAAATTATTTTTCAACTACTTAAATTCAGATTTTATGCCAACAAAAATGAGATTACAAAGGTTTGGTAAAAAGGGCAGACCTTTCTACCACATTGTAATTGCGGACGGTCGTGCACCCCGGGATGGAAGATTCATCGAAAAGATTGGCACGTACAACCCGGTTGCAAAACCGGCCATTATTGACCTCGATTTTAACAAAGCCCTCGACTGGTTTGTTAAAGGAGCAGATCCTACCCCAACCGTTAAGACCATTCTTTCCGACAAGGGAATCCTTTACTACAACCACCTGCTGAAGGGAGTTGCCAAGGGCGCATTCACCAAAGAAGTTGCCGACGTCCGTTTCGAAGAGTGGAAAGCATCGAAAGAAGCCAAAGTAAGCAGCTCACTCAAATCGGAAGAACTCACCGAAAAAGAAGCCAGGAAAAAACGCCTCGAAGCCGAAATGAAGGTGAACGAAGCCCGCGCTGCTGAAATCGCCAAAAAACGTCAGAAAGAGGTGGAAGCTGCCAGGGCTGCAGAAGCCGGAGAAGAAGTTGCTGAAGAAGCACCGGAAACCGAAACTTCAGAAGAAGCTGCACCCGCTGAAGAAAACAGCGCTGAATAATACTTCCGGAACAACAGGGGATAGATGGAAGGCTATTTCTACCTAGGCAAAGTAAACAAACTTTTTGCTTCCAAAGGAGCCCTTCAGGTTTATCTCGATACCGACAACCCGGAAAATTATCTTGAAACGGAATCAGTGTTTGTTCGCATGAACAACCAGCTGATTCCGTTTTTTATTGACTCTCTTGAACTGAGGCACAACAACAACGCTGTTGTAAAATTCACCGATGTTGACGATGTTGAAATGGCCTCCCTCCTGCTTGGCTGCGAACTTTACCTGCCCGAAACCAGCCTCCCTCCCCTGTCGGGCAACAGATTTTACTACCACGAAATAAAGGGTTTTTCGGTCATCGACCAGGGCTTTGGTCCCGCCGGCACAGTGGAAGAGGTGCTTGAATATCCTCACCAGGCCGTGCTCAGGGTGATGCTCAACCAGAAAGAGATCCTGATCCCGGTGAATGATGAAACCATCCTCGATGTTGACCGCACGCAGCGGATTGTTCACACCAACGCCCCTGAAGGGCTGATTGAGCTTTACCTGGAGTAGCAGATTAGCAAACAAGTATTGTCCGGTTTAATTCAGCAAGTGATCAGGAGATTCTTCGCTAACGCCTGTCTGCACAGACAGACAGGCGTTAGCGAAGAATGACATTTCATTAAAGAAATCCGGAGGGGGCTTTGTGGCGGCTTTGCCGC
>CALMDN010000007.1 GCA_937864935.1 uncultured Bacteroidales bacterium | reverse complement strand
TGCTTCAATGATGGCTTTGTTTTTACGCTCACTCAGCCTTAAGGCCTCGTCGGTTGCCCGGTTGAGCGTAACATCACGTAAGATGGTAATAAAATGCTCTTTTTCAGGCGAAAAAGCATAGACATCCAGCCAGCGTTGGTAGTAGTCTGAATACTCTTCAAATCTTGTTTCTTTCCCGGTAAGGGACACCTGACCAAAGGCTTTGAGCCAGCCTGAGCCGGAATTGAGCCCTGGTATTATGCCTGAACTCTTTTTCCCGATAATGGATTCACGCTTCAGGCCTGTAAATCTGATAAAGGCATCATTGGCTTCTATGATGATACTGTCGGTAGGTTTGCCGTTTTCGTCGAGGACGATTTTCTGCAGGGAAAACATATCCATCATATTGGAGAACAACGACATGTATTTGGATTCTGTCTGCTTGTGCGAATGCTCTGAGTTGAGTTTCATGCTGAAGGTTACGCCCCTGCTATAGTACAGCACCAATACAGAAGCGATCAATAACAATCCGGAAATGATGAGGATGCTGATGTTTTGGGGGAGAACCGCCTGTTCGGGTGACCGCATAGCCAGAAAAACGGTCTGGATTAAAAGTACACTTGCAGTAATCAGTGAGTATATCAGTATCTGATTCCGACGGATGGAAAACGTACCCATGTGTATGATTCCGAATTCTGCAAGAGAAATGGTAAAGAAAAGATCATCGTAGGATACGGGTACTTCATAAAAATAATTGTGAAATACCCGGTAAAAGATGATTGAAACCGGCAGCATGTATATCATTGCTGAAGCGGTTACCGGTTTATTCTGTCTGCTGAAAAGCAATGACAGAAGCAGGCCTGACAGCAGCAGCAGATCGCCGGTAAGGATAAATGCTCCCTGGTAGGCGAAGATTCTGACAATAAGCAGGGTGCTCATAAGCAGAATTCCTGCCATGTTGAACAGAAGCAGATAAGTAGTCCTGATTTTTACCTCAGCAGGAAATTCACTGACTCCTTTCAGAAAATATGATTTGAGCTTTTCTATGGCTGCGTCTAATGTTCTGGACATATATCTCTGGTATCTAAAGATCAGATACTGATGCTTGAAAAAATACAACCGGGTAATCTGATTGAAAGATAAAGATAGTGAGTATAATGATATGCCCGCCTTGTTCTTCTGTTTTTTTGTTCGAACATGAATAACAAATGCTGTATTCTCTGAATATGCTGATTTTACAGGGTATTGCCGGCCATTATTCAAGCTTGTATGAAGCTGCATTCAGAAGTTTGGTTGTACGGGGTGAATTTTAGCAAAATTTATTTTTATAACATATGTATGGTGTTGGATATGAATAAGGTAGCTGCCAGGTTGTCCCGTGTTTATAAATTTATTTTTTCATTGCCATATTTGGGAATATTTCTATTTTAGCCCCTTGATAGGGTGTATTATCAAACCTTAAAATAAAATGCTATGCTTAATCTTGACTGGAGCCACTTACCTTTCGGGTATGTGAAGACTGACTACAATGTCAGGTGTTATTACAGGGATGGAAAATGGGGAGAACTGGAGATTTCATCATCCGAATTTATCAATCTGCACATGGCTGCATCCTCACTTCATTACGGGCAGGAAGCCTTTGAGGGGATGAAGGCGTTTATGGGGAAAGACGGCAAAATCCGTGTCTTCCGCTGGGAAGAGAATGCCCGTCGAATGGAAAGTTCGGCCAACGGGGTAATGATGGCTGTTGTTCCGCATGAATTGTTCAAAAAAGCAATCATGACTACAATAAAAATGAATGAGCGCTTTGTTCCTCCTTATGGTACAGGTGCATCGTTATATCTGAGGCCTTTACTGATTGGCAGTGGTGCCCGTGTAGGTGTGAAGCCCGCTGATGAGTACCTTTTCATGGTCTTTGTTACTCCGGTTGGCCCTTATTTCAAGGAAGGATTCAAACCGGTATCGATGATGATTGCCCGCGATCACGACAGGGCGGCACCCCACGGAACCGGCCGTTATAAAGTTGGCGGCAATTACGCTGCCAGCCTGAGCGCCGGCGAGGAAGCCCACCACGATGGCTTTGCCGCAGCTATTTTCCTCGACGCCAGAGAGAAGAAATACATCGATGAAGCCGGTCCTGCCAATTTCTTTGGCATCAAAGGCAATAAATACATTACCCCGAAATCCGATTCCATTCTTCCATCCATTACCAACAAGAGCCTGATGGACCTCGCCCGCGATATGGGCATGGAAGTTGAAGTCAGGCCCGTGCCGGTTGAAGAACTCAGAGAATTTGACGAAGTCGGCGCCTGTGGTACTGCAGCGGTGATCTCACCTATCTGCCGTATTGTGGATCATGTTACCAGAGAAGAGTATAAGTATTGTGCCAACGGCCAGGCCGGACCCGTTTCAACAAAACTCTACAAACGCCTGCAGGCGATTCAGTATGGCGATGAACCGGATGTATTTAACTGGAATTACATCGTGGAATAAACCTCCACGGAGAACAGAAAAGGCTGCAGGAAACTGCAGCCTTTTCTGTTATGGGAATCAAGCAATCAGAGAATTCCTTTTTCCGCCATCAGCTGTTCCATTTCCTTTTGCATGGAACCGGCTTCCAACGCAGCTTTCTCAGCAAAATCCCCGGCTCCTGATGCAAATAATATACTTCTGGATGCATTTACCAGGAGTCCACAATCTTTTGTCATACCATACGTTGCGACCTCGGCCAGACTTCCTCCCTGCGCTCCGACGCCGGGTACCAGCAGAAAATGATCGGGCACCATCTGCCTGATTTCCGCCAGCATGGTGGCACGGGTAGCACCAACCACATACATCATGTTGCCTGAATTGCCCCATTCCTGCGAAGTCTTCAGTACCCTCGCGAAAAGTTTCAGCCCTTCCGTATCTTCAGTTGTCTGGAAGTCGAATGCGCCCTTGTTGGAGGTAAGGGCAAGCAGGATCACCCATTTGTTTTCAAAAGCCAGAAATGGACTGACAGAGTCTTCACCCATATAAGGCGCAACCGTAACAGCATCGAAATCATACCCTGATGAAGCCTTGTCGAAAAAGGCCCTGGCATATTGGGTAGAGGTGTTGCCGATGTCGCCGCGTTTGGCATCGGCGATTGTAAAGCATTCATCCTTAAATGTTCCGAGATAGTCCATGGTCTTCTGAAGACTGAGCATCCCTGCAGCACCGCGTGACTCGTAGAAGGCCAGGTTGGGTTTGTAAGCTACTGTAAACGGCAGGGTGGCATCGATGATGCTGCGGTTAAACTCAAAAACCGGATCAGAATAATGAAGCAGATGCTGCGGGATTTTCGAAAGATCGCTGTCGAGTCCGACACACAGAAACGATTTTTTTCCTTTGATCAGGCTGATCAGCTGATTCCGGTCCATAAGCAGAATGATTAACGGTTACTGATTGTTTAATTAACGGCTTCTTTCAGGCGTTCAGCATTTTCGGCCAGCTGAAGGGCATCAATCATATCCTGGATGTCACCGTCCATAAACACCTGCAGGTTGTAAACCGTGAGGTTGATGCGGTGATCGGTGATCCGGCTCTGCGGGTAGTTGTAGGTACGGATTTTTGCCGAGCGGTCGCCGGTTGACACCATGGTTTTTCTTTTTTTCGAGATCTCATCGAGGTATTTCTGGTACTCCAGCTCGAACAGACGGGTACGAAGAATGGTCATGGCCTTGTCGAAGTTCTTCATCTGCGACTTCTGGTCCTGCATGGCTACGGTAATGCCGGTGGGAATGTGGGTCAGCCTCACGGCAGAATAGGTGGTATTTACTGACTGCCCGCCCGGACCCGAGGAGCAATAGGTGTCTTTACGGATGTCACTCATTTTGAGGTCAACGTCAAATTCATCGGCCTCGGGAAGTACCACCACCGAAGCAGCTGAGGTATGCACCCGACCCTGGGTTTCTGTTTGCGGAACCCTTTGTACCCGGTGAACGCCCGACTCGTATTTCATAAGTCCGTAAACATTTTCGCCGGAGATGTTGACAATAATTTCCTTGTAGCCACCTACCGTACCTTCGGTGAAATCAACCAGCTCTATTTTCCAGCCTTTGGTTTCACAGAACTTGGTGTACATACGGTAAAGATCACCGGCAAAAATGCTGGCTTCGTCGCCACCGGTCCCGGCGCGGATCTCGACCACAGCGTTTTTACCATCCTGAGGATCAGCCGGAATCAGCATCAGACGGATGTCTTCCTCCATTTTGTCGCGGGTTTCGGTGAGGGTTGCCAGTTCTTCCTTGGCCATGGCCCTGAAGTCTTCATCCTTTTCCTGATAAAGAATGTCTTTGGCCGACTCAATGTTTTTGACGACCGTTTCGTACTCCTTGTACGCAGCAATGATGGGCTGAAGTTCCTTGTAATCCTTACTCAGCCTGATGTACGACTTCATGTCGGCCATCACGGCCGGCTCGTTCATCTGTTTTTCTATGTCAAGAAACCGGTTGTAAATGGCTTCGAGTTTATCGAGCATAATCATTCAATTTTGAGGGTGCAAAGGTAAGGGTTTTCGGATTGCGGATTGCGGATTTAGGATTGCGGATTTAGGATTGCGGATTTCGGATATCATATCCTGCAACAACACTAGGACGCGACGATTTTTTTTAATGAACTCGGATATGCCGAGCAATCTGGAGGATATTTTGAAAATTGGTATTTAGATTCTGGATTTCAGTAAGGTCTATCTACCTCATTCTGCACAATACTTTCTCAATGTTTTCCCGCAGTTTATATGGTTTTCATTTTCAGATGGAGCTTATTCTTTTATGAGTTTTTGATATCCTGTCAACCCATTCCCTGTCTTTATCTGAACAATATAACTGCCTTTTGGTATTCCTTCAATATTCACTTTTTCATAGATATGAAGAGTGCCATTTATTACAAACCGGCCAGACATATCCATGAGTGTATAAATATATTTCCCGGATGTTTCGGGTGCATTTGTGAGGGTGAAGTAATTTTTTGCAGGATTCGGAGCAACAGAGATCGTACAGCCCCGAGAAACACCTTCATGAACTCCGGTGTTCAATATTTCAAAATCAGCAATCCAGAGATCATCACCACCATGATTGCCGGAAACAACTCCATCATTGGAAGAAGTGGTACCGGCAAGTTTGAATCCGTTCTCTGAAATCTTAAGAATTGAGCGATTTACATCAAAATCGGATCCTCCGATAGATTTTTCCCATTGAAGGTCTCCGGTATCGTTGATTTTTATCATCCAGATATCATAACTTCCGAATGATTGGGTAATGTCACCATCAACTGATTTGGTTGCAGCAGAATGTAAATAACCGCCATCGATTGTCCGGATGATTTCTCCGGATGCATCATAACCGCTCCCACCGTAGGTTCTTTGCCATTCAATTTCGCCAATACTGTCTGTCTTAATGGTCCATACATCCTGATCCCCGTGGTTAAAAGTGACATCACCATTGTTTGATTTGGTGCGCCCTGTTATCAGAAAGCCCTGATCTTCCAGTTGCAGCAGGGATGTTATATTACTGTCTTCGTTTGAGCCACCATAGGATTTCTGCCATAGAATATCACCAATCTCGTTTATTTTAACAAGCCAGAAGTCAAAATTTCCATGATTCCCGGAAACATCGCCATTGTTGGAGGAGCTGAAACCACACATTGCATAACTACTATCAGGTAAGCAAATTATTGTTCCGCATCTGTCATCGCCTGAACCGCCGAATGATTTTTCCCATTGAAGTAAACCGGTACTATCTGTTTTAACGACCCAGTAATCATCCAGTCCGTGGTTGCCTGAAACGTCTCCATCTTCCGATTCACTTTACCCTGCGATATTATAGCGCGCATCTGGGGTTTTTTCAAGGCTTGTTGCTATTTCATTACTATTTCCTCCATATTATATTTTCTTTTTATAACTGTTTTTTCCGCTTATACAACTAGACTGTCTAAGAGATTGCCGTTGCACAAAGCGCTCAATCTATAGTAATCCAACGTTTTTCCTGACCGCTTCTAATGATTGCCTCAGTCAGCTTCATGATGTAATGACCGTCTTCAAAGGTAGCAAAATCACACG
>CALMDN010000006.1 GCA_937864935.1 uncultured Bacteroidales bacterium | reverse complement strand
CCTGCGCAAACTCGGAATGCCTGTCAATACAGTAAATTGTGGTGGCTCACGCGACCTCATTACCCAGGAAAGGGAACAATGGCACAGCGGCGCGAACTTCTTCGCTGTTGCGCCAGGTAAAGTGCTTGGTTATGGCAGAAATGTGAATACCCTTGAAGAACTCAGCCGACACGGATTTGAAATTGTCAGGGCAAAAGATGTTGTTAATGGCAAAGCCGATGTTGACAGCTATAACAAATGTGTGATAGCCATTGATGGGGCTGAGCTGTCGAGGGGTGGCGGGGGGTGCCGGTGTATGACCATGCCGGTGAACCGCGATGCTGTTGACTGGTAGTAGTATGCTCCGGTGGCTTCGGAGAATATCTATATAACCGCTTGATAAATAAACAAATGCAAAGTAACGATTATGAAACTTTTGAACAAAATTTTAACCATGAGTGTACTCACAGGCACCCTGCTGATGCAGGGTACAGAAACTGCTGCCCAAAAGTCTGAAAACGGAGATTTTCATGTCAGCTTTAAACAATATAAACTGGATAACGGGCTGGAAGTGGTGCTGCATCAGGACAATTCAGATCCTATCGTATCGGTGGCCATCCTCTTTCACGTCGGATCGAGCCGCGAGAAACCGGGAAAGACTGGTTTTGCCCACTTTTTTGAACACATGCTTTTCCAGAACTCTGAAAACGTAGGGAAAGGGGAGTTCTTTAAGAAAATCGATGATCTTGGAGGCACCTTCAATGGCGGAACCTGGAACGATGGTACCGTTTATTATGAAGTGGTTCCCAAAGATGCCCTCGAAAAAATACTCTGGATGGAAAGCGACCGCATGGGATTTCTCATCAATACGGTAACCCAGGGTGCCCTCGAAAGGGAAAAAGACATTGTAATCAATGAAAAAAGGCAGCGGGTTGACAATCAGCCTTACGGACATACCGGTTATGTGATCGATATGAACCTCTACGATGCCTCCCATCCGTATTCATGGCAGGTGATCGGCTCGATGGACGACATCAGGGCAGCCACCCTGGAGGATGTGAAAACGTTTTACGACAACTACTATGGGGTGAACAATGCAACCATGGTCATCGCCGGTGACTTCGATGAGAAGGAAGTCAGGGCAATGATTGACAAATACTTCGGTGAGTTTAAGCCTCGTAAAAAGCCGGAACAGCTGAATCCTATGCCAGCCAGTCTGACTGCAACGAAGAAGCTGGTTCATGAAGACAATTTTGCGAAACTGCCCGAGCTGAACATGATTTTCCCGTCCGTGGAGAATTACCATCCCGATGCCTATGCCCTGGATATTCTGGCCGATCTGCTGGCTGACGGGAAAAAGGCCCCGCTGTATAAGGAAATCGTGGAGAACCGCAAGCTGGCTCCCAAGGTATCGGTATACAACAACCCCATGGAACTGGCCGGTAAGTTCAACATCACCGTCAGGGCTTTCGAAGGGGTTGATCTCAACAAGGTGAATGAAGCCATCGATGAGGCTTTCAGGCAGTTTGAAGCCAATGGTTTTTCCGATGAAGACATGCAGCGGATCAAGAATCTGAGAGAGACCTCATTCTACAACAGCATCTCCAGTCTGCTCGGGAAATCCTTTCAACTGGTACAGGCCAATGTTTTCGGCGGCAATCCTGCCCGGATGATGGACGATGTGAAACTGCTGAATGCTGTTACCCGTGAAGACGTTATGCGGGTATACAATCAGTACATCAAAGGGAAGAATTTCCTGGCTACCTCTTTTGTCCCCAAAGGGCAGACCAACCTTGCCCTCGCCGGATCGGAGAAGGCGCAGGTTGTAGAGGAGAAAATTGAAGAAACCGGTTCTCAGGGTGAAGGTCTCGAAACCGCCGAAGAGACCTATGAGCGTACTCCCAGCACTATCGACCGCAGCATAGAACCGCCGCTGGGCCCTGAACCTCTGCTCAAAGCCCCGAAAGTATACACCGCTGAACTTCAGAACAAAATGAAGGTGTATGGCATCGAAAGCCGTGAGCTCCCGCTGGTTCGCTTCAGCATCCGCCTGAGGGGTGGTCAGCTGGGCGACGACCTCGGCAAACCCGGCGTTGCCCGACTGCTGTCGGATCTGATGATGGAAGGTACCGCCAAACGCACTCCTGAGGAGCTCGAAGATGCCATTGGTCAGCTGGGAGCCGACATCGATATCGCTGCAGGTTCCGAAAACCTGACCATTACCGCCAATTGCCTTACCCGCAATTACCATGCGGTACTGGCCCTGGTGGAAGAAATCATCACCCAGCCCCGCTGGGATGCTGTTGAATTTGAACGCCTGAAACAGGCAGCCATCAGCGGCGTTAAGCAGCGCAATGCCAACCCCAATGCCATCGCCGGGAATGTATTCTACCGTGCCCTCTACGGCGATCAGCACATCTTTTCCCGCCCGGTGTCCGGCACACTGCAATCGCTCGAAAGCATCACCCTCGATGACCTGAAAGCCTTTTATACAAAATATTTTTCACCAACAGTTTCAGGTTTTCACATTGCCGGTGATGTGGCTCAGGCAGAAGTGCTGAAGTCGCTCAGTTCCATCGGGAAGTCATGGAAACCCGTGAGTGTTGGTTTTGCTGACTATACGCTGCCCGAAGCGCCGGCCGGTCCCCGTTTGTTCTTTGTGGATGTCCCGGATGCCAAACAGTCGGTGATCATGATCGGATCACTGGCCATGGCCAGAAACAATCCCGACTTTTTCCCGGCCACACTGGTCAACTACAAACTGGGTGACGGCTCAGGATCGAAACTGTTTGAAGTGCTCAGGCTGGAAAAAGGCTACACCTATGGCGCCTATTCCTTCTTTATGCCACGCATGATCACCGGTCCCTTCGTTGCCAGTTCGAGTGTTCAGTCGAAATTCACCACCGAATCGCTGCAGCTCTTCAGGGAGATTCTCGGATCATTCGGCAACAATTATGGCAGCGAAGAGCTGGAAATAACACGGAAAGCAACCATACGTTCAAACGCCGGTAAGTTTGAGACCATCGGTAGTCAGATTCAGATGCTGCAGGATATCAGTACCTATAACCTGCCTTCTGATTACATCAAACAGGAAGAAACCATCGCCGAGCAGCTCAGCCTTGAGGAAGCCAAAGCCCTCTATGCCAGGTATGTCAACCCTGAAAAGATGACTTATGTGGTGGTGGGTGATGCCCGCACCCAGCTGGAGAAGCTGAAGGACGCCGGGCTTGGAGAGCCGTTACTGGTTGATTTCGAAGGGAATCCGGTGGTAAAATAACGATCGTCGCAAAGCCTTATTCTGTAAGCCGTTTGTTTGCAAAGCTTTGAGCTATGTGAATAAGCGGCTTTCTGCTGTTTATTGTTTTATAAAATGATTCCCTACAGGTCATCTTACCCCCAAATGGCCATCCGGAGTCAGAGTTTGCTGTATTGGCTGGCTATCCTTTCAGAATTGTCGCGCATGAAGTTCCTGATGTCGTCAAGAGAATTCATTTTACCGTGCCAGTCGGGGTCGGGGAATTTTTCGAGGGCCTGCTGAATGTTGGATTCATTCACGAAATCGGGGATAGGGGTGCAGCCTTCCAGTTTGTTCAGGGGCTCAAGGAAAATGTACCCATCAAACAACTGCCCCAGGGTGAAGTCTGTATATCCTGTGGCGTGCATGCTTCTGTCGCGCAATCTGCCGGGTGGTGTATGCTGAAGATCAAACCCCAGGGGTTTATTGTCGTTGATTGCCATCAGCCTTTCAAGGGCCCCTTCACAGGGGGAGATCAGCAGATAGGTCTCACCCTGCTTCATGGTGAAAGCCTGGTGCAGCATGATGCTGAACACCTTTCCGGGATATTTTCTGTAAAGCCGGTTCCCAAGCCAGTCAAAGTCAAAATCTACGAAATTGTCACCGTTGTATTTGTAAAAAGCAGAACCGTATCCCGAATAGGCATGGGGAGTCCCCACAAGGGCCAGTATTTTTTCATTTTTCTGTACAATCTCTTTTTCGATGATCTCAGCCCGGAATTTGTCGATGGTCCCCAAAGGGAAGACCAGGCTCATGGACTCGGGATTTCTGGTGCCGGTAAACTTCTCCCAGTGAAAGATGTAGCTCAGGCTGAGGATCCTGAATTTCCTGGCTTTTTCGGGCAATGAGCGGTTGAATTGCCAGGCGGCTTTATACACGTCGAGGTATTCCTGATAACCCCAGGCCACGTTGTAGGTAAACATAATTTCCCTTGCCATTTGTTCGTTGTAGGTATCAGAGGCCAGCAGTTCATCCAGCTTGTCCTGAACCTCAAAGGCGCCGAACTCCATCCCGATGGTGTATATTCCGTTTTCGTAAAGCTTCGGGATCAGCAACTGCACAAACAGCAGGTTTTCCTTCACCAGATGGTGTTCACCCAGGAACACGACATCATGGCTCCGGAATTTTTCAATCACATAGGCTTCAGGGCTTGAAGCCGATTCTCTGATGTAAGCGGTCATTTCAGGGGTAATGTCCTGGGCTGTCAGGCTGAGGTGAAACATCAAGATGAGAAGGAGAAGACGGATTCCGGGAGGGGTTTTCATAGAAGTTGGGTTTATTGTAAAGGAGAATGCTAAGATATTTATTTGCGGTACCTGAACATCCATTTTTAAATGAATTCTCAGAAGCCGGTCCGGTTTTTCATATGCTATGTTAAAAGGGCATCTGTATTAAGCGCAATTAGAATGGGCTGAAATGGTCGAAAGTAAAGCTTTTTGAATCACGAATTCCTGTCAGCAGCTTGGTTCCCCGTACATTTCAGAGATTTGAGCAAAAATTCCACACTAATCTCCAACAACAATGGTTAAGAATAGGTATGAACGAAAGCCGGCGGTTTTGGTATGAATGATTTGATGAACTTTCAGGGGGCAGATTTCAGTAACACGGGCACATTAGTATCTCGTTTCCTATAAAAGCTTATTATGAGGTTCTTCCGTTCCTTTGTTTCCTTCTCCTGTCAACCCAAACCATCAGCCCCATCAGCAGCAATATGCATACCACTGCCCTGACTGTGTAAACAAAAGCCAGGGTTCCTTCGGTTGAGAAAAGGGCGAGGAGAGAGGCCAGCAACATTCCTCCCCACAACAGGTAGTTTTCGTTGTTCTCGCCTGTGCGTATCATCCGGTTAACCACGGGGAAATAGGCAATCACGAGGATGCCCTGCACCAGCAGGTGCGACAATGTATGGTTTTGGGTAATGAACCAGAAAATCACGATGCCGGCTACTGCACCCAGGCAGAAAAGGTCGAAGCGGTTGAAACGGGAGCTGCGGTCGCCAAAAAGCAGAATGGAAAGGCTCACTGTGGTAACGAAAAAGAGATCGGTGGTGTTCAGCACATTGTCCCACAGGTTGTAGGAGCCTTCTTTCATGTAGGTGATCAGGCTAAGCCCTACCGCCAGGGTAAAGAAAACCCACATGGCAAGCGAGGGTTTGATTTTTTTGTGGTAGATGAGCCAGTAATAATAGAGCGAGAGTATCAGGTTGAGCACAGAAACCGAAAAAACAGACAGGAGTTTCATGCAATCGTCATTTGATTTTTATAGTCCGGTGAGTGGTCATCAGTCAGGATGGCTGATCTGGTTGATAACAGTGGTAACCTCAGATTCAAGTTCTGCAACAGAACCATCGTTGTTAAAAAGGAAATCCGACATTCCGATGCATTTGCGCAGGTTCTGATGGTTCGGATCTTCGGAGTTCATCTCGCGGGCTTCATTCTGCAGAAAAGTTTCAAAACTGATCAGGTCGGTTTCCGATTTGCGTGCCGCGATCCTCGCATAGCGGGTGGCGGGGTCAGCATCCACGGCAAAAAGGAAAAAGTTGCCTTTTGCCCTGAGCGAAACAGCCTCTCCGGGTGTACGTATGCTTTCGATAATGCAGTTACGGCCGGTTTGCCTGGCTTCATCAAACAGACAATCGACAATATAGCTCGGAGTATGGGTTGCCCTGAGGTCATTGGCAACCATCACCATGCTGTCGCGGTTCACGGGCAGTCCCCGCCTTACTATTTCACGGCTGATGAATTCCCTGACCGAGAAATGAACGAAGCCCTTTTCCCTCACCAGAAAATCAACAATGGTGCCTTTCCCGGCACCCAGTGTGCCTGTGATGCCAATGATCAACATACTGAACAGGTTGTTTACGGGAGCAAAGGTATGAATTGAGGTCCGGAAAACCGGATATTGGCTTTTTGTTTTTATTATTTTAATCCTGTACCCTGAATTTGAGCAGTTACCAACCAGCAGATGCATGTGCACAAGGCATGGGGCCCGGAGCCGGGAGCTGTCTTGTCCTGAAATAAGTTTACACAAGTAGTAAACAAAAATCAGGACTATAGCATTTGGCTGAGTGTTTATCGAAATCTAAGATGATTTAGAGCAGGATGATGTTTCCGAAAAATGGTTTAAAGCCACAGGACGCATGGAATGTAGCCTGTCGAACTGCCGTCAGAGCAGGTAAACTTTGATCTTTTTACTTTTTCCTTTTTACTTTAAGCTTTGAGCTTTGCTTAATACAACAACTTATTAAAAGGATACCTCACCACATGGATGTCGTGAATGGCTTTGTAAAGGGCGCCCCTGAACTCGTCGAAATGGAGTTTTTGGGTGGCGGAGATGAATTGGGCCGGGCTGTTTACTTTGGCAATCCAGGTGCGTTTGAGTTCTTCGAGGGTGATATTTTCGCGGGTCGGGGCACTGAGGTCACCCTCTTCCTTTTCCACAAACGAATAGGCATCTACCTTGTTGAAGACCATGATAACCGGTTTGTCGGCTGCCTTGATTTCGGCCAGGGTCTGGTTTACCACCTCTATCTGGTCTTCAAATCCCGGATGGGAGATGTCGACCACATGCAGCAGCAGATCGGCTTCACGAACCTCATCGAGGGTGGATTTGAACGACTCCACCAGGTTGTGGGGCAGCTTGCGGATAAATCCAACGGTGTCGGTGAGCAGAAACGGCAGGTTGTCGATCACCACCTTGCGCACCGTGGTGTCGAGGGTGGCGAACAGTTTGTTTTCGGCAAAAACATCCGATTTACTCAGCAGGTTCATCAGGGTGGATTTGCCCACGTTGGTGTATCCGATCAGGGCCACCCTCACCAGTTTTTCACGCCCGCTGCGCTGGGTAATCTTCTGCTTGTCGATCTCTTTGAGCTTGTCTTTAAGCAGCGATATCTTATCACGGATGATGCGCCGGTCAGTCTCGATCTCTTTCTCCCCGGGTCCGCGCATACCGATACCTCCGCGCTGTTTCTCAAGGTGGGTCCACATGCGCGACAACCTAGGCAGCAGATACTGATACTGAGCCAATTCTACCTGTGTTCTGGCGGTGGCGGTGCGGGCACGTTTGGCAAAGATATCGAGGATGAGAGAGGTGCGGTCGACGATCTTTACCCCGAGTTCGCGCTCAATGTTGCGGAGCTGCGAAGGGCTGAGTTCGTCGTCGAACACCACGGTACCGATGTTTTCG
>CALMDN010000005.1 GCA_937864935.1 uncultured Bacteroidales bacterium | reverse complement strand
ATCGTTGGTTCTGCTGACGAATACGAAAAACTAATGGCTTCAAAAGCTGATGTTCTTGAAGATTAAATAAATTTAAAGGGCGGAGGACAAAGAAACTTCCGCCCTTTTTTCACTTTATAAATACCATTAAGATGAGCGATTTAAAACAGAATCAGATAAATATTGAGCTGAGCGAGGAAATGGCTGAAGGTATCTACTCAAATCTAGCCATCATCACTCACTCCAACGCCGAATTCATCATCGACTTTGTAAAGATGATGCCGGGTGTGCCCAAGGCAAAGGTTAAATCCAGGATTATCCTCACCCCTCAGCATGCCAAACGTCTGATGGGCGCTTTGCGTGAAAACATCGGTAAGTTTGAAGCCCTTCACGGAACCATTAAAGAAGGCGATCAGAATATGCCATTTTCACTGGGAGGCCCGACAGCCCAGGCATAAAAAGATTTCCGAAAAGCACTACAGCCGGACTTCTTCATTGAGGCCGGCTTTTTTGTTATTCTATCCCCAGCTCGCTGAAACTGGATTTTTCTGACAGTAATGCTGCACTGATCAGTTTCCGGTTTTCAGGATCAAGGCAATAAGTAGTAATAGCTTCCCTGGCAGGTCGTGAGAGTTTCGGATTCCAGTGCCTCGCAGCCCTGATAAGGTTGACTGCATGGTCTGGGTCAATAAAGTTCAACCGGCTCAGCGCGTTGATGGCATTGATCCGGGTTTCAAACTCATAGGATCCAGAGACGTAATCGCGGAGTTCTGCCGATGGGCTGTTCCCTTGCTGGCCGGCGGATATTTCAAGCCAGGCGATCCGGATGTTCAGCCCTCTCCAGCCTTCCTCATGCTGTGTAACCGATAGCCAGTAAGCTGCTTTCGCAGGGAGATAGGTGCAAAGCTTTCTCAGGGCCAGTTCAACATTGATGTAATCAGGATCATAAAGAAGGTGAGTAAGCCTGCTTGTATCAGCCACCGAGAGCAGTTTGTAATTGTTAATGGCTGATCTTCTGATCAATGCATCCGGATGCCGCAATGCCCCATGGAAGAAGTTTCTGGCTTCCCTGCTGCTGTCAGCTTGCAACTGAAAAAGTACTTCTGAAAAGATCAGTTCATTCTCAGCTACACCTGCAGCTTTCAGCAATGCCATCCGTTTCATGTCAATTTTTATTTCGCGCAATGCCCTGAGGGCTTCAAACCTGTCGATCGCGAGCGGTGCATCGGTTGCCGCTGCCGCAAGCTGTTGGGGTGTACGATGAAAACTCAGTCTTTTCAGAAGATGGTTCCCGGAATCAAAAACAAGGAAACTCACCGCTGTATCATGTGGTTTCTGAATCCGGATAAGGGTGTCGCGGCTGTGGATAGTTATAGTATGAACTGAAGTCCTTCCATCAATGTAACCGATGGTAACCGGTACACTTACCCTGAAAAACCCTGACGGGCAGTTTTGCTGCTGAACCTGTTTCACATGCAGCAATACCCCTGGCCAACCGGCAGTCAGGGTATCCATGAAGCTTACTTCAAAATGGGGCTCCCCGCCGGAGAAAAGCCATTGATTGAAGAACCAGTTCAATGGCAGGCCTGTAGCCTCGTAAAATGCCCTGATAAAGTCATGTGATCCGGCCTGGCCGAAAGCATGTTTTCTGAGGTAGTGCGATATGCCTTTTCTGAAAAGGGAATCACCTGTTTCGTCGCGCAACATGTCCATAACCAGTGATCCCTTCTGATACCAGCGTGCAACCCCTGCTTTGGAGTGAGACAAGGGGAGATCGTTGATTTCTGCCTGGGCCAGTACCTTGCCCTGTTCACTCAGCTTTTCCTTCTCGTAATAGTCGTTCCCGAAAATGCTCTTTTCAAACAGTTTCGCGTAATAGGTGGCCAGACTCTCTGTCAGCCAGACATCGGAAGCCGGTTCATGGGCGATGTAGTTACCAAACCATTGGTGGGTCAGTTCATGTACGTTTACATTCACGTAATTGCGGCCCCACCATCCACGCTCGCCGATGTGCATGTAATCGCCAAAAATAGTGGCAGTGGTGGTTTCCATGGCTCCATAGAGGTAATCAGCTACCGGTGCCTGCCGGTAAAGGGCCCAGGGATATCCGACCCCCAGCTCTTTTTCAAGAAAACTGAACATTTCAACGGAGTATCGGTAGGTTGGTTCAAAATGGTCTTCCTGATCGGGGTAATACCAGTATTCCAGAGGTGTTCCCGCCTTTGAGGCAAAACTCCTGTAGCTGTATTTTCCGATCACCAGTGCCGTGGAAAAAAAAGGATGGGGTTTGCTTATCCTGTAGTGCCATGTTCTCATGTTGCCGCTGTTGTCAGCAATGCCGATCCGTTCGCCGTTTGAATATACCTGATAGGCCTGACTGAACCTGATCTTAAGGTCGACCGTGATGCGGTCGTTCTGAAACGGAATCCATCCGAAGGGCCGGTGAGCCCAGATCTGCCTTCTCA
>CALMDN010000004.1 GCA_937864935.1 uncultured Bacteroidales bacterium | reverse complement strand
AATAAAGTACTTGAGTCAGCCCCCTTCGATATGCGGTATCTCGATCCGGCGATTTATATTTACCGAATGAAGGGCAACAACGAACTGGCCCGGAAACTTGAATTCAAACTGGGCCGCATTGTTGAAACTATTTTCAACTCAGGAGATGGCTTTACTGAGAAAACCGCCTTTCATGTGATTGCCATTGCACATGAATACGACCTGCTGCGTGCACTGGGTTTCCGTTACGGTGGACAGCAGCGTTTGACAAAAGCCGGTGTTGACTACCTGAAGGTTGAACCAAACGCCTACGGAATCGAAGGCATGTTCTTTTCCCTGAAAGGCATGGCCAATTAGTGACCAGGAATGAGTCTGAAGCCTGCACTGTCAGAAGACAGGTAATAAAGACGGTATTCCGGAAAGATCCTCTATTTTCATCTTCATTCCGGTCTGCTAAATCCACTTGTGACAACACAGAATTAATTTAATTGCAGCATGAATTTCGTTACCCTTAACCACGAAAATCTCAGCCAGGAGCACATCTGCTGCTCTATTTCCGACACCCGGGAAGACTCAGGACTGGTGAAGAAGAAGAACTGGCTCAGTGAAAGGCTCAATGAAGGGCTGGTTTTCAGAAAACTGGATGCCAGGGGTAAAATATTTATAGAATACCTGCCCGCTGAGGTTGCCTGGGCTCCGATCGCTGCCGACGGATACTATTATATCAATTGTTTCTGGGTCTCAGGAAGCTACAAATCAAAAGGCTTTGGTAAACAACTGATGGAATCGTGCATCACCGGGACTGCAGGAAGCAAAGGACTGGTGGCACTGGGTTCAAAGAAGAAAAAACCCTTCCTCTCGGATGCTGCCTATCTCAAAAAGGCCGGGTTTGCTGTCTGCGACACGGCAGAACCCTACTTCGAACTCCTGGTTCGTAAGAACAATCCCAATGATGCTGATCCCGCATTCCTGCCGCATGCCAGAAAGCCGGTGGTTGATTACGGCCCGGGAATCGACCTGTTCTATACCGCACAATGCCCCTTTGCACCCGATTATGCCGCAATCCTTGCCAATCATGCCGCTAAAACAGGGATCAACCTCAGGATTCACCATCTCGACACCCTGCAGAAAGCCAGAAACCACCCTGCTCCATGGTCAACCTACAGCATTTTTAAGGATGGCCGGTTTGTAACCCATGAAATTCTGACCACCGCCAGACTCGATGCCCTCGCCGGGCAATAACCCCCTGTGAAAATTTCAATCTACTGATTATCAGCTATTTTAATTTCTCAGTGGCTGATTAACCCAGTTTCCTTCCCTGAAAAAACCCATCTGAGTGACAGGATGCATGCCTGAAACGGACCTACTGTTCCGGCTATAGGAAGGTGGTACATGCCTGGAGGTGCCTATTTAGAACCATTCTATGCTTTCCGGCTGGTTCAACTATCTGTCAAATCAATATATTTGTGAGAAAAATAAGGTATTTCGTAACTTTCACCTTTATTTACGATAAACCTGAACCGCGATTAAACATTAGCATACTGAATCAGGCTCCGGCTCTGTGAAAATTTAAAATCCATCAATGAAACCAAGCGCATCCCTGATTTTACTTTTTGTATTCCTGCTGACACCGTGTTTCAGCCTTCTGGCAGAAAACACGGCTGACAGTCTGGTTTTACACTTCCCATTAAACGGGAATTTTGCAGAGAAAAATCAAAAAATACTGCCTGGAAAGGTAACAATGGTGAAACCGGCTTCCGATCGTTGGGGCGTTGAAGGCGGAGCCATATTCTTAGGTGGAAATGCCGGTGAAGGGGCTGCTTCAGTTTCCCTGCCGGTAAATATTTCACCTGGAAAATACCCGGAAATCACTCTCTGCTTCTGGATAAAAGCCAATGAGACCTACAAAAGCATGACCGCCCTGTCGGGAGGAAATGCCCGCCTGCGGGGGCTGTTTACCGATTACAGCAACGGGGCCAACCGCTGGTCGGCTTCAGCCGGCAAGGACGGCTACATTGGCGGATCTCCGGTACTGAAAGACCAATGGACTTTTATCGCACTTGTGTATGATGCCGATGACGAACAGGCAAGACTGATTGTGAACAATGAAGTCTTTGCCGGAAGGGCACGTTTGCAGCAGGGATCGGATGAACTGCTGCTGGGTCCGCTGAACGGCTCCATGGACGAACTGATGATTTTCGGCAATATACTCAGCCTGAAAGAAATAGAAGCCATCTCAGGCATACCGGTTACCCTGAATGCCGGCGACTATCCAATCACCGACCGCAGCAGCTACCGGAAGCAGATGGCAGAAAAACACCGGAGCAAGGTCCGGCCCGGCGACAGGTATATCGTCGGCTATGAAGAACTGATCATCCGCGACAGCATCAACAGCCCGAATACGCTGTATGTCTTCAGCGAAGGAGATACCGTAAGTGTCATCAGCCTTGTTGACAAGGAATGGCTCATCGTACAAAACCAGGAGCAAAAAAAGGGCTACATCCATGCAGGAACCCTTGAATCGAACAGCTACAAAACCGGGAACAACAAGTTGCTGTTCAGGTTTTTAAACTGGCTGAGCCAGATTTTCAGATTCCACAAACTAAGCAACTGGCTGCTGGTTGCGGTTTTTACCGTAATCCTGATTCTGGTGATCCGAAGCCATAACGAGCTCAACAACTGGTTCAGCCTGAAGGGGAACCATGATCCTGTTTCTGATGGTGATTCGAAAAACGGAAGTCCTGCGCAAAGACGCAGGATCAGGAAGTTCGACCGCTTTTTCCCGGTTTTACGCCCGAAATATTGGATGATTTCACCTGGACTGGTTTTCGGTCTTCTGCTGATCGTTGGAGGAATCTGGGACGGAAAGGAGATGGAATGGTTCTTTAACGAAGGGGCATCCCTGATTCCGGCAGGATATTCCCTGCCCATCCACTGGGTGTTGTGGACCGGCTCAGCAGCCGTATTGTTGCTGGTTGCAGCCCTTGGGATTGAGAGTTTCATCATTGCCGGTCCGTGGTCGGGCCTGCTGAGGATTGCCATGCTGACCGTGCTGAACCTGATGGCTGTGGTGGTGGCATTTTACCTTTCGGCCGGATTCATCCTCGTTATCTTCGGGTTCATCCTGTTTTTAATAGCCGCCTTTGCACTGATCGGCAGAAGGAGATACTGAAACACAAAATGAGCATAAATAACTGAAACAACACATCGATGCGCGCTGACAACTACATTGCCACTTCAGAGTTCCCCGAAAAGGAAATACAGAAAACCTGGGATGCGGGAGATTTTATTCAGGGTATCGCTGCCGACAACAACCAGTGGTTCCTGCTTACCACTTCCGGAAAACATCATGGATTGCAACGCTGGGCAACCAATACTGAATTCCCATCCAATGAGATCAAAGAAGGCTGGGATGAAGGTTACGACATAGTGTTTCTCGATTATGTAAGAGACCGCTGGGTGGTGATTCAGGCCAAAGATACCGGGTATGCCGAACAGATCTGGCGCACCAGCAGCCGGTTCCCTGAAAAGGAAATCAGACAGGGCATGGACGACGGACTGGTCATTACCAACCTGGTATATGGCGTTGACCGGTGGGCAGTGGTGATGTCAAAAGGCCCATCATACAAAGACCAGACATTTGCCACCTACACTGCCTTTCCTGAAGCTGCCATTGGTGAGGGATGGAACAACGGCCGGGATGTTACTTCCCTTGCTTTTGGCAACGGGGAATGGGGTCTGGTGATGTCGGCCAATACAGGCTTCGTAACACAGAGCTGGGCTACCAGAAACAGCTTTGAGCCCGATCTGATCACTGAAAAGAAAAACGCCGGCAATGAAATCAGCCGCATGTTTTATGCTGACGACATGTGGAATTATGTATTTACTACTTTCAGAGCATCCACTGAAACGGTCAATACCGATGACGGAGGGAGCAGAACAACGGCTACGCCTTTGAAGCCCAAGTCAAAGCCTTCAAAGAAACCAGATGAAACGGCAACAACCGGCGATGCTGCCGGTTTGCTGGCCAAAGGCCGGGAGTTGGCCGACAAGGATGAACACAAGGAGGCGGTTGAATACTTCAGGAAATCACTCCTTATTGACTCCGACAACTGTACAACCCACAACTCCCTCGGGGTTTCGCTCGACATGCTGGGTGAAAAGGAGGAAGCCATGGATTGTTTCAGGAAAGCATTTGAACTCTGCTCTTCCGATGAAGTCATACTCGGCAACCTGGTGAATCAGGTCATTAAGAACCAATTGCCTGTTTTTGAAATCATTGCTTATGTTGAGAAAGCCGGCAGTACGGTAACGGGCAGTATAGATTCAGAGATTACACTCAACAACATCGCTTTCGCCTATGCCGATGCCGGCCGGCACGAAACAGCCCTTGAGTATTACAACAAAGCCCTTGAGATTGATCCTGACAATGCGGACATCAGGTCGAACATGGAACAATCGAAATCGGTGGTTGAAGACAGTAAAATTGGTGTTTACATTCCCCCGGATGAGGATGATGCTCCCCTGGCAACAGCTTCTCCGGAATCGCTCGATTTTCTTTTTAAGGAACTGAACAAACTTACGGGACTGGAAGACATCAAAAGCGACATGGATGCCCTGATGAAATTCATCAAGGTAGAAAAGAAGCGTAAGGAAAGGGGGCTTGCGATCGGCAGCACCACCCTGCATACGGTCTTTGCCGGCCCTCCGGGTACCGGTAAAACCACCATGGCCAGACTCGTCGGACGGTTTTTCAAAGCCATGGGCATCCTCAAAAAAGGGCATGTGGTTGAAGTCGACCGCTCAGCGCTGGTAGGCGAGTACATCGGACAAACAGCCATCAAAACCAACAAAATCATCGACTCTGCCCTTGATGGTATTCTCTTCATCGATGAAGCTTACAGCCTCGTGCCTTCCGATTCGCGCAACGATTTCGGCGAAGAAGCTGTAAATACCCTGGTAAAAAGGATGGAAGATCACAAACACAACCTGGTGGTGATCGTTGCCGGTTACGAAAAGGAGATGAAACGGTTTATCAATTCCAATCCCGGACTTAAACACCGCTTTACCCGTTATTTCTATTTCAGGGACTATACACCCGAGCAATTGTCGGTTATCTTCAAATCGATCTGTATTGACAAGAAGTTTATCATCAGCTTTTCGGCAGAGTCAAAAGTAAAACGGTATTTTGAGTTTCTGTACAAGTCGAAAGACAAACAGTTTGGCAATGCCCGTACTGCCCACAACCTGTTTGAGGAGGTAGTGAAGTATCAGAGTGCCCGGCTCGGTGCCGAAAACA
>CALMDN010000003.1 GCA_937864935.1 uncultured Bacteroidales bacterium | reverse complement strand
TCCGTACCGGTTTTGAGGGTTTATCATTCTGACAACCTGTGCAATAGAAATTACATGGCGATACTGAGTTTTCTGAACATGGTATCATCGTTCAGCACTTCCACGGCACGCATGAGTTCACCATCGATGGGATTTACCACTTCGAAATAGGCGTTCAGGTCGAAAATATTTCTTGCAATCAGCCCTTTCAGCAGATAGCGCAGTTCAACTTCTGAGGTTTTCAGGTCTGCTTCAACCAGGGGAACATCTTTGGTCTCGGCAAAATCGGTAAATCTTTTGAGGAAAGCGTCATCCACCACAAAACCGCTTTTAAAGGAAGCCACATCGGGAAACTGCTTTTTAAGCGTTTCGCGGTTCTCATCCATATAATTGATTACAAAGTCGTTGGGCACACCCTTTCTGAGAATATCGGTATAGTACCTTGAAGTAAAAGAGGTATCGATGGGCACAAATACATCGGGCATGATGCCTCCACCGCCGTATACAACCCGCTTCGCATTGGTAAAGTACCGCAATGAATCAGGGAAATGAATGCTGTCAGCATTCAGGTATTCTCCATGCCTGTAGCGCAGGAACAAATCTTCATAATAATTGTCGACCCCTTCTTCATAGGATTTCTGAATACATCTTCCTGAAGGTGTGTAATACCGGGCGGTAGTAAGCCTGACAACCGAGCTGTCGGGCAGTTCGAACGGACGCTGCACCAAACCCTTGCCGAATGAACGGCGACCCACCACCAGTCCGCGGTCCCAGTCCTGAATCGCACCGCCGACAATTTCACTGGCCGATGCACTGCCTTCGTTCACCATCAGGATCAGTTTGCCCTTTTCAAAGTTGCCCCTGGAAGTGGATTTGAAGTCCTGCCGCGGACTGCGCAGACCTTCGGTATACACAATCAGCTTGTCGGAGGGAAGAAACTCATCGGAAAGGTCGATGGCAACATCCAGAAAACCACCACTGTTGTTACGCAGATCGAGTATGAGGTTTTTCATACCCAGCGATTTGAGCTTCGAAATCGACTCTTTCATCTCCGTGGTGGATGTGCGTGCAAACCGGGTCAGCTTGATGTATCCGATATCAGGGGTAAGCATGTAGGTGGCATCAATGCTGTTGAGGGGAATCTTGTCCCTGACAATGGTATACTCGATCAGGCCTTTTTTACCTTTTCTGAAAACTTCCACCTTCACTTTAGTTCCTTTCTGCCCCCTCAGCCGCTGCATCACAAAACTGTTGGTAACCTTCGGGCCCACTGCATCTTCGCCATTGATACTCACAATCTTATCTCCGGCAAGAATTCCCAGTTTATCGGAAGGTCCTCCAGGAATGGCTGCGACAACCAGAATGGAATCATGAAACAGCTGAAACTGAATTCCAACCCCTTCAAAATTGCCCTGCAAAGGCTCATTGGCCTTCTGAAGTTCATCTTTTGAGATATAGACTGAATGCGGATCCAGTTCCTTAAGCATGGCAACCACAGCATGTTCGGTAAGCTGTGACTGGTTGGTTGAGTCAACATAGTAATAGTTGATCATCTGGAGGAGGGCAGCAAATTTCTGTACGGTAGATTTCGAATCGAATCGTTGCTGGGCATCTGCAGATTTTACACCTGCGAAAAAGATTAACGCGGTAACCAATACAGGAATCGATTTCCTGAAGCTTCTGATTGCATTCATGTTGTTAACTTGATGAGGATAAATCGGAATAATGACCTACAAAGTTAGTGATATTTAGCTGTGATATGCTGAACAAATAATTCCTGCCGGGGTTTATTCAGCTAATTCATCACTTTTTCATTAACAATGGATCATTGGTCCGGGGAATAGCGAACTCAAATGCCTGCAAATACGACCAGATTGCTCAGACTGCCCGTTGCGCTCGTCATGCTGTTGTTTCTTTCATGTAAGCATGAACCTTTGGAAATCGTGAACCCGGATCCGAATCCGGAAGATACGACCGGACAAACAGGAATAAGCTGTAATCCCGATACGGCTTATTTCCGGAATGAGGTATTGCCGCTTCTGGTATCCGGTTGCGGTATGTCGGGATGCCATGATGCTGCTTCCGCCATGGATGGTGTGGTTTTAACTTCGTACGAGTCCATCATCACCACCGGAGAAATTGTTGCCGGTAATCCGGGCAGCAGTGAACTGTACGAAAAAATCACCGAAGCAGATGCAGAAGACAGGATGCCACCCCCTCCGATGGCTGCCTTAACCACCGATCAGATCCTGCTGATACGGAAATGGATTGAGCAGGGAGCAAAAAACAACTATTGTGATGCCGCCTGCGACACCACCAACTTTGCCTTTTCCACCGCCATTGAACCGTTGATCAATAAAAACTGCGCAGGATGTCACAATGCAACCCTTGCATCAGGAGGCATCAGGCTTGACAATTATGCGGCAGTCAAGACCCAGGCCGACAATGGCAATTTGCTGGGAACCATCAGCCATCAGAACGGATATGTTGCCATGCCCCAGGGAGGTGCGAAATTGTCTGACTGCCAGATAACCCAGGTTAAAAAATGGATCGCTTCCGGAAGTCCTGACAACTGACAACCCGGCGGTTTAAGCTTAAGAAATTCGTCTAAACCATAATACCCAGCTTACAAATATTTACTAACCTAAACAGCAAACCATGAAAAAGCGTTACTTACTTTTCTCTCTTCCTGTATTTATCGCCGGCGCTATTGCCCTGCAGTCCTTTTCCGGCGACAACTGACTGAAATACCCCACCGGAGCTCCCGCCGGCCATACCGGTTCTCCCGGTGACGGTAAAAACTGCACCTTCTGCCACGGGGGCACAGCAACCACCGTTTCAGGTATTTTTACATCAGATGTTCCTCCAACGGGATATATTGCCGGTACAACCTACAACTTCACGGTTACCCTGAGCGGGAGTGGAAGAAAAGGATTCCAGGCATCGCCGCAGAACTTCGCTGGAACACAACTGGGAACCCTCACTGCAGGCACAGGCACACAGCTGAACGGCAATGGCAAATACATCACACACACACAGGGAAGCAATGCAGCCACGGCCACCTGGAACTTTCAGTGGACCGCCCCTGCACAACAGACCGGCCCGGTTACCATGTACATTGCACGGGTAATCGGTCAGCCGAATGTCGCGCTTTCATCACTGGTACTCAACGAAAACTTCAGCGTCGGTATCAATGATCCTGCCTCTGCAGAAACCAGCATCTATCCGAATCCTGCCGGCAGGTCATTTTTCACTGACTTCAACCTCACAAAATCAGGTAAAGTTACGGTGATTGCTTTCGGTGTAAAAGGCAACATGGCCGAAGTACTCTTCGAAGGAAACCTTGACGCAGGAAAACAAAACCTTAAAATCAACAACGAACTCGCTGCCGGATATTACATTCTGCAGATCCGCACCCCTGACGGAACCAGCAATGCTAAACTGATCATCAATTAATGCTCATCCTGCATTACCGAACCCTTTTTTACAACTGACAATAACCGGCATAACAGGTTATTGTCAGTTAATTCCTTTAAGAATCCAATCAAAACCACCGAATCAAGGAATGAAACCTTCAACGACCCTACCCCTTTACAGGAACCTGAGGATGACAGCATTGCTGTTCGCGCTGACAGTTGCTGTTTCATCCTGTTATTACGACAAGGAAGAAGAGCTTTATCCCCAGATACCGGGCAGTGAGTGCGACACAACCAATGTCAGCTATGCTCAGTTTGTTGCTCCACTGATGGCTTCAAACTGCAACGGGTGTCACAGTGAAGCAGCGCCATCGGGCAATGTGGTTACAAGCACCTACGCCGGTCTGAAGGCTTCGGTTAACAGTGGTCAGCTCAGAAAAGCCATCAACCATGAATCAGGGGCTTCGGCCATGCCCAAAGGCGGTAACAAGCTTCCGGCCTGTGAACTGCTGAAAATCGACGCCTGGATAGCCAGTGGCGCACCACAGCACTAAACAAAGCGAAAGAAAAACAACATGAAGCACAGTTTAATTTCCGGACTATTTGCCCTGCTTGTGTTCACAAGCTTCCCTGCCGGAGTTACGGCCCAAAACCTGATGGATGTTTTTGGCGAGGAGGAACCCACAACCCAATACGCCTATGCCACCTTTAAAACAACCCGTATTGTCACCGGTCATTCCATCGAAAACCCTGCCAGCGGAGTGCTGCTTTTTATGATTTCACATCATTTTGGCAAGGTCAATTCGGGCGCTTATGACCTCTTTGGTCTGGACCAGGCAACCATACGCCTCGGTCTGGAATACGGGGTGAACGACTTTATCAGTGTTGGCGTCGGGCGAAGCACCTATCAGAAGACCTATGACGGATTTATCAAGGCGAAAGTGCTCAGGCAAAGCGAAGGCGCCAGGAACATGCCGCTGTCGGTAACCCTGTTCTCAGCCATGGATCTTTTCTCGCTGAAATGGTCAGACCCTGACCGGGAGAATTACTTTTCTTCACG
>CALMDN010000002.1 GCA_937864935.1 uncultured Bacteroidales bacterium | reverse complement strand
TATACGGAATCCTCAACCCGAAAACCGGACAAATGAACAAGTGCCCGGGTTTAATTATCCGGCGTAGCCATCTGATGAATAAGTGCGGGTAAAACCGGCTTTTTTAATGAGAGAACTTGCCCCAGAATAGCACCAAAATGATCAGCTGCAATTAATCCGGGTTGGTTTCAACCGGCAGCCGGAAGATGGTGAACTTTCTCTGAAAAGGGGCGATCCTTTTCACCAGGAGGAACGTTCTTTATTTTGGTAAAAGGGGCGTGCCTTTTTGATGGTATGTAAAAAAGCTGGAGAACGCACCTGTAGAAAAGCAGAAGAATTCAGGTATTCTTAAAAAAACACTTGGAGACTGCTTAAAAATCTGTATTTCGATCTTCAAAAGGCCCGTCCTTTATGGCGGGTCATGAATAAAATATCATAGCCAGAATCACACACACCCTGATGGATGGACCTGTTTTTCGGGTTTGTAAAGCTTGAACAATCTCTTGCTTCTTCTTTATCAATGAATATAATTCAGTTAAAACCCGATAGATTCAAAGTTGCCATGCGATAATCGGCAGTTTCTTCGCAATGGGTCAGGTTTTGCTGTTGACCTGACTTGCCCATCAGGCAAGTCCGAAAGCTTACTTAACATCTGAAAGGAAATCAGTTTCCGCAATATTTCTTCAGCATGTCTCCGGCTCCTCGATGGCCAAGCTCTCCGGCCTTTTTCCAGTCGGCACAGGCATCGGCCTGCCGGCCCAGTCGCTGCACGGCAAAGGCGCGGTTGTAATAGGCCTCAGCCTTGTTGCCACTTTGCGAGATGGCTTTGGTGTAATCGTCGGCAGCATCGCTGAAGCGTTCCAGCATAAACCGGCAGTTTCCGCGGTTAACATAGGCCTGGGTATAGTCGGGATTGATGCTGATGGAACGGGTGAATGCCTCATCTGCCTCATTGAACTTTTTCAGTGCAGCCAGTGAGGTCCCTTTGTTGTAGAGGGCCAGGGCATGATCGGGTTGCTGGGCCAGCACCTTGTCGTACTCTGCCAGGGCCTCATCGTGGCGGTTGAGTTTGGCAAGGGCTACTCCACGAAAATTCCAGGCATCCATATAGTTGGGGGCAAACCGTATGGTCCGGTCGAAATCGGCCAAAGCGTCGGCATATCGTTCCCGGTCAATCAGGAAGCGGCCCCGGTAATAATAATAGGGTGCCTGAGCCGGACGGATTGATAAGGCCTTGTTGAAATCGGCTTCGGCTTCTTCGTACTGCTTCAGTTCCCAATGGGCTTTCCCACGATAAAAGTATGCATCCGGGTTGTTGGCAAACACTTCGATCGATTTGGTAAACTGCACGACAGCTCCGCGCAGATCGCCCTTTGAAGCCAGCTGAATGCCGAGTCTCCGTTCTTCAGCCCCTTTGCCCCGGAAATTGATCTGGTCAAACATACCGCCTCTTCGTCTGCCCTTGTCGGCCCGCGACCCCGGCTGAACCTCCTGAACGAGCGGAATCTGATCAAAACCGTCATCAACAGCACTGTCAGACTTAAGCTGTGTTTCAACCGGCTCCTGAATGGCCACCGCAGAATCCTGTTTAGCAATCTCCTCTTTTACCGTTTGCTGTGTCCTGTTGCAGGCTGAGGAGGATAACAGCATAAGCAGCAGCATGAAAAAGCTTGTTTGCTTCCTGAAAATACGGTCAGAATATTTCATATGTGGTTAACTATTTCTGGTTGTTTCTCTGTTTCAAAAAATCGCCGATGATGGCAGCAGCGCGCGCCGAAGCCCCTTCCCCACCGAGTCTGCCCCGCAGTTCAGTATAATTGTGCATCATCAGTTTGCGGTAATCCCTGTCGTTGAGGAGCAGATGAAGCTCTTCTCGAAGCGCCTTTCTGTTCAGGTCGTGCTGAATCAGCTCCTTCACCACCAGCTTGTCCATGATGAGGTTGACCAACGAGATGTATTTCACCTTGATCAACCTTCGGGCAATCTGGTATGAGATGTTGCCGCCCTTATAACAAACGACTTCCGGCGTACCAATGAGTGCAGTTTCCAGTGTGGCAGTCCCGGAGGTAACCAGGGCAGCAGAGGCCTGGTGAAGCAGGTCGTAGGTCTGGTTCATCACCACCGGCACGTCGATACCCTTCATAATGTGTTGGTAAAACTCTTCCCCAACCGACTGAACACCGGCAACAGCGAAGTTTATGTCTGGGAAATCCTTTACCACCGAAAGCATCAGCGGGAGCACCTTTTTGATTTCCTGGCGGCGGCTTCCGGGAAGGATGGCTACCCGCCGCTTGCCGAAAAGGGGCAGCACAGGCTTGGTGCTGCGCCCTGCGAGGGCATCCAGCAGCGGAGGTCCGGCAAAATTAACCTGAAGGTCATGATCGGCATAAAAATCCTTTTCGAATGGCAGGATCACAATCATCTTGTCAACCACCTTTCTGATTGTTTTGATGCGTGATTTTTTCCATGCCCACACCTGCGGTGAAATATAATATACCACAGGAATTTTCTGCTGATGCAGAAACTCCGCGATGCGCAGGTTGAATCCCGGATAGTCGATCAATACAGCGACATCGGGTTTGAAATCACGGATATCATTTTTACAGAAAGCGAGGTTCTTCAATATGGTACCCAGATTCAGGATAACCTCGAGAAAGCCCATAAAAGCCAGATCTCTGTAGTGCTTTACCACTGTTGTACCCTGTTCCTGCATAAGGTCGCCACCCCATCCCCTGAAAACAGCCTGAGGGTCAGTCTTCTTAATCTCCCTGATCAGGTTGGAGGCATGCAGATCGCCCGAAGCCTCACCGGCTATCAGATAGTACTTCATAGGCTGATAAAAAATACGCTGACAGGCTTGTTATGCAGCAGCATGAAATAAAGGACTATCAGAAGAAACAGCATAAAAAGGGCACCCTTTCCGGACTTCTCAAACCGGTATTTCCTGAAGTACTGCCGCATCAGCAGCAAGGAAGGAAGCAAGGCCAGCAACAGCAGTTTGTGTTGTGGCAAAAAATCGGAAAACAAGCGGTACAGCCACGGACCGGCAGCGATCAGCAGTATTGAAGTGATCAGGCTCAGTATAAGCGCTGAAAAGGCTCCGACAAAGAAATTATCGTGTTTCCACATTGCAGAATCAGATCAATAAATTAAAACCAGGAATGAAAATCCGGAGAAACCGTGAAATACTGATTTCGGTTAAACCAGCGCAGGTTTCATTGATTTAACCTGAACGCGCTAATCGAGCGATCCCGTTTCCCATTCCCTGAGCAAAGGTATGGTTTTATGGGATGTGAGATCAAAGTGCACCGGCACAACCGATACATAATTGTTGCGTAGCGCCCATTCGTCGGTATCTTCCTCTTCCTCGCGGTTGCGGAAAACGCCGGTAAGCCAGAAATAATCGCGTTGGTGCGGGTCCTTCCGGTGATCGAATTTCTCGTCCCAGTAAGCCATGGCCTGGCGGGCAATTCTGATCCCCTTGATGGGAGATCCGTTTACCGCCGGAATATTCACATTCAGGCAGGTGTACGAAGGAAGACCCGTTTGCAGGACATTGCGTACAATGCTGTGAATATAAGGGCCGCACTTACTGAAGTCGGCAGTGTAAGTGTAATCGTTGAGTGAGAACCCGATGGCGGGGATGTTCTCCATGGCCCCCTCGAGAACGGCTGCCATGGTTCCCGAATAGATCACATTCACCGAGGAATTGGATCCATGGTTGATGCCCGAAACGATGAGGTCAGGGTTACGGCCCAGGATGGCTTTCTGACCCAGTTTCACACAATCGGCCGGGGTACCGCTGCATGAGTATTCCGTATAGCCCAGTTCTTCTGCCAGTTTATGCACCCGCAAAGGAGAGGTGATGGTTACAGCATGACCCATTCCCGACATGGGTTTATCGGGCGCAACCACCAGCACATCACCCAGCTGTCGCATCAGTGCGATCAGGGTGCGTAATCCGGGGGCATGTATGCCGTCGTCGTTGGTAATCAGAATTTTTTTCATCCTTAAGCCCCGGGTTCAGATCAGTTCCATATATATTTTCTGAATAATCTGTATTTGTGTAAAAAAGATGTATAGGTAATACCCCTGTAACGGGATGAAATGTAGAATCTACAAAGATCTTTACCAATACCTAGATGCTTTTTCATCATTATAATGAACTTTTCACAGACAATTTCTGATAAACCTGATTTTGGAAAAA
>CALMDN010000001.1 GCA_937864935.1 uncultured Bacteroidales bacterium | reverse complement strand
TCGAGGGTGGCTTCGACCGCGTTCACGTTAATTAAATGATAGTAGGTACCATTGCTGTTGCTCAGCACCAGTGCAGGCAAAGCCTGTTTGAGGACCACACCATTGTAGAGATTTCCTCCATTCAGGGTAAGTGCACTGCCGGTGGTAAACTCAAGTGTATCTCCGCTGAGTATGATTTCAGTACCTTCAAATTCAAGGGCAGAGGTTGCCTTCACGCGTCCGGCACTCAGATAGCGCTGCAGTTGCGTGCAGGTAACAGCCTGAGTCATGGAAATTTCCTGATTGTTGTTACCCGAAAGTATCATCTGATTGTTATCCCAGGTGCCATGGTTGGCTACATTACCGGTTATGTTCACATTGAATAAATAGCTTGAGCTGTTCCTGATTGTTCCGAAATTGGTTATGTTACCGGCTATGTTCAGGGTGTAGGTTGTGGTAGGATAATTCTCAAGGATACCGTAGTTGATGAAATTGTCCCTGAAGTAATTGTTACTTCCGAAAAACTGCATTGATCCGTAAAACTCAGTCTGAGGTGAGGTTACAGTAACCGATGTGGCGTAAGTACCATTTCCGGCGGTCAGTTTCAGCGCAGGCAACGACGATTTATAAATAACTCCGTTGGTAATATAGCCTCCGTCCATGGTCAGCTCACTGCTGCCGGCAAGCTCAAGGGTATCGGTATTGAGACTCAGAACAGTTCCTGTAAAGCTCAGGCTTGTGACTGCGATTGCCCTGCCATTGGTTGTATTCTTTGTAAAATTTGCTATGCTCATGGTTGGGCCTGATGAGATCTGCTGGTTGGAGGTTCCGTTAAGGGTGATGGTATTGTTCGACATCGATCCGTTGTTGGTAAAATTCCCGGTGACATATACAATCAGGCCATAGTTGATGTTGTTTGCGATGGTACCATTGTTGACGAGAGTGCCGTTAACAAAGAGGTTGTAGGAACTTGCCGGACTATTCTGAAGCAGCCCCCCGGCATTCACCTGCAGGTTCCGGCATGAACCTCCGTTCACAGAAACTGTAGAATTAATGATCACATCTGTGGCAGCTGTGGGTACGGTTCCGCCTATCCAGGTTGAAGGTGTATTCCACAATCCGCCGCCGGGAGCAGATACTATCTGTGAATGAACCACAACCGGTAAAATGGCCAGAATAACCAGCATTGCTCCAACCAGGCTTGTAAAGAGATTTTTCATGGTGTTAAATTTTTGGATACTGAACTCTACAATAATCTTTGCGATTAGTGCATCGGATAAAATGTTTAAATACTTATTAATCAGAAATCTGAAAGGGGCTTCCGCAAGCAGGTCTGCAAACAATACAGCAGCTTACAAAATTTTCCACAACTTGCGTCAGGCCAATCTTTGCCTGCAGAAAATTTTCATTGGAAGGTCTGGCAGCGACCAGGGATCAGAAATCAGATAGAGATGGTAGTATTTACTGCAGAATAAATTCTATAAACATTTACCAGCAGGGGTTTTGCGGGTATCATACACAATTGAAGTAACGGTAAAGAAAAGGCTGAACCGTAACGACAATAACTAAACA
This sequence comes from uncultured Bacteroidales bacterium, assembly GCA_937864935.1. Classification (GTDB taxonomy): domain Bacteria; phylum Bacteroidota; class Bacteroidia; order Bacteroidales; family Lentimicrobiaceae; genus Lentimicrobium. Next base: position 4,925 of record CALMDN010000001.1, on the reverse strand, counting down.
AGGTGATGAGATAAAAGTTTAAACACAACATCCCTAAGATGTACGAAATATAATAAATTAATACTCATTATCGTCGTTTCTGCCAAATTTTTAAGTCATTTTTAATTTGCAGGGACCTTGAAATTTCGAAAAAGAAATCTTCAAAAAGCAGTTTTCCGAACGGAAAGATGGCCAGGGACAATAATTTTTCAGAGCTTGCCTGCTGGTATGGAAACAATTGGTTTTCACAGCTTCACAGCAATGAACAATTTCACGAACTGCTCTTGGATATCCGGTTTATTCGTATATTTAATGTCGCAATACCGGGTAATTACCAATACGAAATATCATGAAAAGATTCTGTATTGTTGTTTCCATACTGTGTATAGTCTGGAGTGCTGCTTCCCAGGTTAACCCGGAATGGAGTGTTGTGTACAACAGCCCTCTGGCAGCAGGAGATTTCAGTACCGCGATAACTACCGACAAGGAAGGGAATGTTCTGGTGTCAGGTGCTGGTGTGAATCCTGCATCCAATACCACCGACGGGCTTGTAGTGAAATACAATGGAGACGGAGATTTCCAGTGGGCCATGGTACACTCGGGATCGGGCAATTGGGATGATGCTTTCAATGCAATTGCTACCGACGACGAGGGAAATGTATATGTTACCGGGTTCAGCGATGAAGGGCAGACAAACAAAGACTTTGTCACAGTTATGCTTAGGTCAGGAGGCGTGGAAGTATGGAAAAGTTATTACAGGGGATTGGGCTCGGATGATGATGACTACGCTACCGCTATTGCTGTTGACAAGGCAGGAAATGTCCTGGTTACCGGTTCCAGTGCCGGGTATTCCAGCACCAACTGGACCGACTTTGCCACCATAAAATACAGTCCGGCAGGCGATACCCTCTGGACAGCCAGGGCCGGAGGCTCAGGGTTGCCCAACGACAGGGCAACAGCCTTAGCAACCGACAACTCTGGCTATACCTATGTTACCGGGTATATGGAGGGACCTGTTGAAGTGAGGTACAATTATGCCACAATCAAATACACACCCTACGGTGATACTGCATGGTTACGCATCTACAACGGAAGCGGCAGCGACGAGGACAGGGCCTGCGCCGTTGCACTGGATGCTGCTCGCAATGTTTTTGTTACCGGCACCAGCTGGGGAAACGGCGATGATTTTGCTACCCTGAAATATGATTCTGCCGGAACACTCCAATGGGTCGCCAGATACAACGGTCCAGGAAACTCTTCAGATAAAGCTACCGGCATGGTTACCGACCATGCCGGGAATGTTTATGTTACTGGCTACAGCGCCGGCACTGGCTTCAACTACGATTACCTGACAATCAAATACAACAACGAAGGAGATCAGGAATGGGTGGCACGCTACAACGGACCTGACAATTACAACGATTATGCCCAATCGGTAGCGGTTGATCAGCATGGAAATGTTTTTGTTACCGGATATAGTGAAAATGCTCCATCCCCCTTTATTTCCACTACCGACGTACTCACCATCAAATACAATCCGCTGGGCGAAGAACAATGGATACACCGGTACAACGGACAGGGGAATTACCATGATCAGGGCAAAGCAGTGACTGTAGCTGAAGATGGCAGCGCATACATTGCAGGCAGAACCGACAACTATCAGCAGATCAATTCCTCAGATGTCGTGATCCTAAAATTCGCAGACCTGAACGATGCAGACAACGGAATCATCAAGCCCGGGGATTACATCATCTATCCCAATCCTGCAGGCAACTGCTTCATCTTTTCCCTGAAGTCCGGGACTGAGGAGGGCATCATTGAAATCTTCAGCCTGACCGGCGAGGTCGTTTATTGCCAAAGTATTCGCCATCAAACAGATATCCAAATTGATATCAGCAGCCTTACCACCGGCGTTTATGCCTGCCTTTACAAAGCTGACAACAGGTTGCCTGCCATACGGAAACTGGTTATTGCAAGATAAATCCCCCTTCCTGCACTTTTTCTACCGTGCGGAAAAAAATTTTCATTGCTGAATAGCCCCACGGATGTCCTCAGGACAGGCGATAGATTCCAGCATCAGAAACAGCCTGCGATGCACAGCCATAAAGCCCGGTATGATTAACGACTCCCGCCTTTCCGTTCATGAAACTTACCAGGAGGCAGGAAATCCTGAACATGAAAACCGCAAGTGCCCACATCTGGATGAATTATTTCCGTAAGGCATCTTTTGATTTGAGCGGATTTAAACCGGCCTGATTATTCTTCTAAGTTAAAGTTTCGCAATCAAATAATAAATTTTCTTATGAAGTTTTTGCACATTTGCACAAACAGCCAACTCACGATTAACATCAGCAACATGAAAAAACTCAGTCTTCTTTTGTTATTGTTTCCGGCAATGGTTTCATTGCTGAACGCACAGGTGCTGGTAGGTACAGACCCCACACCTAAAAACGCCCTGCTCGAAGAATACACAGGGATACACTGCACGTATTGTCCTGACGGACATGCCATTGCGCAGTCGATACTCGACAACAATCCGGGCCGCGCGTGTGTGATTGCCATTCACCAGGGTTCCTTTGCATCGCCATCAGCCGGTGAACCCGATTACAGGACAGCTTTTGGTGATGCCCTGGCCGGTCAGACCGGGCTTACCGGTTACCCTTCAGGCACGGTTAACCGCCATGTATTCACCGGAAGTACAACCGCACTCAACCGGGGCTCCTGGTCAGCTTCGTGTGATCAGATCATGCAGGAGATGTCACCGGTGAACATCGGCATCGCTTCGTCATACAACGCTGCAAGCCGCGAACTGAGCATTCAGGTAGAGTTGTATTACACCGCCGATGCACCGGCTTCCAGCAATTTCATCAATGTAGCCCTGATCCAGGACAGCGTTTACGGTCCCCAGACCGGGGGCGGAGCCGGAAGCAATTACCGTCACATGCACATGCTGCGCCATCTGATCACCGGACAATGGGGTGACGAGGTCAGCACCACCACAGCCGGATCCCTGGTTTCGAGAACCTACAGCTATACGGTTCCGGAAGCTTACAACAATGTACCGGCAGTGGTTGAGCACATGAAGGTTGTGGTCTTTGTTGCAGAAGATCACCAGGAAGTCTATACTGCTGATGAAGTAGATGCCATCGGAGGCACCAACCTCTACATCGGTAACATCACCTCGGCTGAGCCTTACATACAGCGAGGCTACCAGGGGTTTGAGCGCACCTTTACCGTTGAAGCAAACAGCAACATCGATGGAACAGAACCCTTTGTTTTTGAGCTTATTAATGAGAATTCACCGTCCGACTGGCAGGCTTCATACATCATCGATGGCGTGGAATATACCGGCAGCTCTACCATCGACCTCACCAAAGGAGCCGCAATGCCTGTCACCATCAAAGTGATGCCCGGACCATCTGCAGGTTTTCCCGGATATCTCCTGAAAATGAAATCACTGAACAACCCTTCGGCTCCGGAAAAAATGTACAGGGTAATGCTTGTTGCAGGTGTTACCGACCTGCTTGTAAATGGCACCGGCGGGCCGGAATCGGTGAACAATCAGGGTGTGTATCTTGATGGATTCATGGCTTCAGGAAATGATGCCTATGCGGTGGTAAATGCCAATGTGATGCGCGACATGATCAATGCCAGCGCTTATCAGGACGTTTTCACCTGCTGGCTGAACATTGCATGGACTTTCCCGGCGCTCTCCGACAGCCAGGCCGAAGCCGTGATGGATTTCATGGATGCCGGTCACAACATTTTCATTGCCGGTCAGGATATCGGGTGGGACATTATGAGCGGACAAAGCGGGTCGAACGGTACTGCCATAACCCAACAGTTCTATACCGACTACCTCAAGGCCGCATTTGTTGGTGACGGATCATCGGCCAACAACAAACTGACTGCCGTTGCCACAGACCCCATCTTCGGAGGAATTGCCCAGAGCAGCATTTTGGATGTCTATGCCGGAAACATGTATCCTGAAGAAATCAACGCCCTGGATGGTGCTGACCTTATTTTCGACTACAACACCACCGCCAAGCATGCTGCCCTCAGGTTTGAAAGCGAAAATTACCGTTCGGTATATTTTGGCATCGGCCTCGAGATGCTCAGCAATGCGGAGGTGAGAAACCAGATCATAGGTCTGAGCAGGCAGTGGCTCTCCGACGAAATGACCGGGGTTGATTACAACAACGCCATGAACGCCCTGAGTGCAGGCCGGTGTTACCCGAATCCGGCAACGACCTCCGCCTGGATACCGGTAACTGCCGGAGCAGAAGAGATTCAGATTCAGCTGTTCAGTACCGATGGAAGTCTGATTGCTCAGAAAAGTTACAGCAGGCAGTCGCTGATAAAACTTGAACTTGATTCTTTCAGGCCAGGTGTTTATTTTTACCGGGTTGTATCCGGCAAACAGACTTCAGAACTTCAGAAACTGGTAATCGTCAGGTAATAATCCTTTCAATTCTTATAAATGAAGAGGCTGTCTTCTTTGCCCGCGGGCGGTGAAGACAGCCTCTTTCATTTCCCTCCTCAGGGAAGCTGATTGTGTCAGCAGCGACAAGATCAGAACATTCCGAACTTGAGCGACAGGCCAGCCGAAAAGCCGTTGAGCAGATCACTATCGAAATTTTCGGGCCCGAGGGAGGTGGTAAAACGATAGCTTCCGCCAACGCCAACCCGCATCCAGCGGACAACATTCATTTCAAGCTCAATCCCGGGCTCGGCAATCAGAAAGGCGTCGGTATCCTCGATGTAAACGTCGGTATATTCATAAGGATAATCGAGATCGGTGAGTTTGTTGTAGGATATTCCGCCACCACCAAGCAATATCGGGAAGGAAATGTGCACAGGACTCTTTGGCAGGATAATGGGTTCAATCAGAAATCCGCCGTAGCCTCGGGCATAATTGTAACTGGTGTTTGATCCGGAGTTCAGCT